>JBIKMF010000158.1:0-8862 GCA_044359425.1 Phycisphaerales bacterium | reverse complement strand
GAGGGGATGGACGTGACCAACGTCGAGGCCCTGGGGTTCAACCTGCTCCGCGACCACCCGGGCGCGATCGAGATCGCGGGCGTGATCCTGCTGATGGCGATGCTGGGCGCCGTGGTGCTCAGCCGCAAGCAGGTGCAGCTTGACGAGGACGCGAAGATGCAGCAGGCCAAGATGCTGGCCGAAGGAGGCCACCAGTGAACTCGCTGAGCATGCTGGCGCAGACGGGGTACCCCGACGCGTTCCACGGGCTGACACTCGCCCACTACCTGTTCGTTTCCGCGGTCATGTTCGTGATCGGGCTGGTCGGCTTCCTGACCCGCCGGAACCTGATCGTGATGTTCCTGTGCACCGAGTTGATGTTCCAGGCGGCGGGGATCGCCCTCGTGGCGTTCGGCCGCTACCACCTGGACTTCACCGGGCAGACGTTCGTGATCTTCGTGCTCACGGTCGCCGCGGCAGAGGCCGCGATGGCTCTGGCTCTGGTGGTGCTGCTGTTCCGCCGGAAGGAGTCGCTGAGCGCCGAGGAGTGGCAGGAGATGAAGGGGTAGGCGGAGGCACTAGGCACTGGGTGGGGGGCGTTGGGTGACGGGAGCGGATGGCGTGGGACGGGCCTTCGAGGCTTGAGTGGAACGAACGATGCAACTAGCTCAGACAGTCATGACGGCGGTATTGGGGCAGCACGAGGCGGCGGCGGTGCACGCACCGCAGTGGGCCCTGTTGATCCCGATCCTGCCGCTGGTGGGATTCGTGATCGCCGCGCTGTGCGCGGCGTTCGGCGTGAAGAGCAAGCTCCCGGCGTGGACGAGCGTGGCGACGATCGCCGCCGCGTTCGTGACGACGGCCGCGCTGTTCATGCAGCACTTCGCGGGTGGGCACGGGGGCGCGATGGTGGTGACGGCGTTCGAGTGGATCCACGTGAAGTGGGGCTCGGAGCCGGGTCAGCATCTGGCGGCGAACTTCGGTCTGTACCTGGATTCGCTGACGGTGCTCTGGATGCTGTTCGTGACCGGGCTGGCGACGCTGATCGCGCTCTACGCGAGCGAGTACATGAGCCACGACGTCGGGGCCGGGTACTGCCGGTTCTTCGCGGCGTTCTGCCTGTTCGTGTTCAGCATGTCGTGCCTCGTGATGGCGGACAACCTGCTGCTGCTGTACCTGGGCTGGGAAGGCGTGGGGCTCTGCTCCTACCTCCTCATCGGGTACTTCTACAAAAAGCCGAGTGCTGTCGCGGCGGCGAAGAAGGCGTTCATCGTCAACCGCATCGGCGACTTGTTCCTGGCCCTGGGCATCTTCTTGACGTTCGTGCACTTTGGCACGGTTGAGTACAAGGAGCTCTTCGAGCGGGTTCAGCCGTACCTCGAACTGCTGAAGCAGGGCGAGTTCGACAAGATCCCGGCGGTGGTGGGCCTCATCCCGCTGCTGCTCATGGGTGGCGCGTTCGGCAAGTCGGCCCAGTTGCCGCTGTACGTCTGGCTCCCGGACGCGATGGAAGGCCCGACCCCGGTTTCGGCCCTGATCCACGCGGCCACGATGGTGACCGCCGGCGTGTTCCTGGTGGCGCGGATGTACCCGGTGTTCCTGCTGAGCGAGTTCGCACTCCCGGCGGTGGCCTGGGTGGGCACGCTGACGGCGCTGGTCGCGGCGACCATTGGCATGGCCCAGTTCGACATCAAGCGGATCATGGCGTATTCGACGGTCTCGCAGCTGGGGTACATGTTCGCGGGCCTGGGCGTGCTGAGCAGCACGGGCGGCGTGTTCCACGTCGTGACACACGCGTTCTTCAAGGCCCTGCTCTTCCTCTGCTGCGGCGCGGTGATGCACGGCTTCGGCGGGCAGCTCGATCTGCGGAAGCTGTCGGGCGTCATGAAGATGCCGGGCTGGAAGATCGTCGGCGTGGGAATGCTGGTGGGGTGCCTTAACCTCGCGGGCTTCCCGTTCATCACGGCCGGCTTCTACAGCAAGGACATGATCATCGGTGAGGCCTTCACGACCCCGGGCATGGCCGCCGCCGGTTGGGTGTTGCTGCTGACCGCCGGTCTGACGGCGTACTACACCTTCCGCGTCTTCTTCCGCGTGTTCGTCGGGCCGAAGTACTTTGAGATGGGCGAAGAGTCCCACGGCTCGCACGATGATCACGCTCACGACCACGCGCATGACCACGCCCACGATCATGGTCACGACCACAACCATGGGCACGCGAAGGACGACCATGGCCACGGCGACCACGGGGCTCATCCCCACGCGCCGGGCTGGGCGATCAACACGGTCCTCGCCACGCTCAGCGTGCTTTCGGTTGCCGCGGTTGGTCTGCCGTTCATCGGCGGGGATCACGGTGCGGTGCCGGCGCTTGTTCAGCAGTCTTCGGCTGCATTCCAGAACCCCTACGCCCATCACGAGGGCGGCGAAGGCGAGGCGGCGGGTCACGCGGCGGGCCATGTGCTCTCGGCGGTTCCCGTGAGCCACTCGCACCTGGTGACCGAGCAAGGGGGGACGTTCCTTGGGATGGACGCCCACAAGGGCGCGATGATCGCGTCGACGGTCGTGGGTATCGTGGGCATCTCGGTCGCGTTCCTCCTGCACTTCGCGGGTCGGACGACCGCGGCGACCTCCAAGGCCGACGGGCTGCTGCCCGTCGTGGGCCGCCTGGCGGTGTGGGCCCAGGGCAAGTGGTATGTGGACGAGTTCTACGAGGCGGTCATCCGCAAGCCTCTGTGGGTGTTGACCACCATCTTCCACCTCGTCGATCAGTTCCTGATCGACGGGCTGGTTGACCTGTTCGGGAAGCTGCCCAAGGCACTCGGCCAGAGTCTGCGGCCGAGCCAGAGCGGCGAGCTGCACGGGTACGCGGTGGGAATGGCGGGCGGCATCGCGGTGCTGCTGTTGATCGTGATCTTCGTGGCGAACTGACCGGAAGCGAGAAACCGCAAGTGATTCTGACTTCACTCATCCTCGTGCCGCTGTTCTTCGCTCTGCTCGTCGGGCTCATGTCCGACAAGCACGCGAGGCCGCTGGCGCTGATCGGCAACCTCATCACGCTGGCCGTGACCGTCCTCATCCTGGTCCAGTTCCCCTGGGCCGGCGGCGGTCGGGCCTTCGAGTTCGAGTCGAGCGCGTCGTGGCTCCCCTCGATCGGGCTGAACTTCACGCTGGGCGTTGATTCGCTCGCGGTGTCGCTGGTGGCGCTGACCGCGCTGCTGGGGCCGATCTGCGTGGTCGCCTCGACGACCGCGATCACCGAGCGCGTCAAGACCTACTACTCGTGGTTGCTCGTGCTGCAGGCCGCGATGTTCGGCGTGTTCATTGCCCGCGACCTGGTGCTCTTCTACATCTGTTTCGAGTTCACGCTGATCCCGATGTTCATCCTGATCAGCCTGTACGGCTCCACCAACCGCAAGGCGGCCTCGGTGAAGTTCTTCCTCTACACCTTCACGGGTTCGATGATCGCCCTCGCGGGCCTCGTGTACGTCGCGTGGAAGTACGCGGTAACACACAACGGCGAATGGACGTTCGACCTGGCGCAGCTCCAGTACGCCGCGGGGCAGTTGACCGCGACCGAACAAGGCTGGGTGCTCCTGGCGCTGCTCGCCGGGTTCGCGGTGAAGGTCCCGATCTTCCCGTTCCACACCTGGTTGCCGCTGGCGCACACCGAAGCCCCCACGGCGGGCTCGGTCATCCTGGCCGGCGTGCTGCTGAAGCTGGGCACCTACGGCATCATCCGGTTCGCGGTGCCTTACTGCCCGTTGGCATTCGTCGAGTACGCCCCGATCATCGCGACCCTCTGCATCATCGGCATCCTCTACGGCGGTCTCATCTGCTGGGTGCAGACCGACGTCAAGAAGCTGGTGGCCTACTCGTCGGTCGCCCACCTTGGCTTCTGCGTGCTGGGCCTCGCGGCCCTCAACAAGGTCGGCCTCACCGGCTCGATCCTGTACATGATCAACCACGGTCTCTCGACGGGCGCCCTGTTCCTCTGCATCGGCATGGTGTACGAGCGGTACCACACCCGCTCGATGAAGGAACTCGGTGGCCTCGCGGCCAAAATGCCCGTGTGGTCAACGTTCATGGTCTTCTTCGTCATGGCCTCCGTCGGACTCCCCGGCCTCAACGGCTTCGTCAGCGAGTTCATGTGCCTCCTCGGTACCTTCCAGGCGAGTTCCGCCTGGGGCTCCTCGGGCCTCTGGCAGACCGCCGGCGGGCTCGATGGCGGTCAGGTGCCCGGCGCGACCCCCGGCGAACTCGGTCCCTGGTACGCGGCGATCGCGGGCCTCGGGATGATCGTCGCCGCGATGTACCTGCTCTACATGACCGGCAAGGTCGTGTGGGGCCCGCTCGTCCTGCCGCACCACCACGACAGCCACGGGGCCCATGGTGCTCATGGTGCTCACGAGTCTCATGGCCCGCTGCCGACCGACCTGAACGCACGCGAGATCTGGACGCTGGTCCCTCTCGCGGCACTCTGCCTCATCCTGGGCGTGTACCCCAAGCCGCTGATCGCCGCACTCGACGGCCCGGTCTCGCAGCTGACCGAACGCGTGCAGGCCGCTCGTGAGCTCGTGACCACGGCCAACGCCGCTCCCACCGCTTCAGAGGCCACGCCCATCCCGGCCGCCCTCGCCTCGGAGGACCAGAAGTGACCGAACGACTCGCGTACCTCTACCCCGAGATCGCCCTCTTCATCGCGACGTGCTTCGTCATGGTGCTGGGCCTCTCGCCCGTGAAGGAAAGCCGCAAGCTCGTCCCCGGCGTTGCCGGTTTGGGCGTGCTGATCGCCACGCTGCTGGCCGCGTTCACGACCCCTTGGGGTGATCGTGTCGTCGCCGAGGGCGGGCAGACCCTTCTCCCGAATCTCGTGCCCTACGCCAAGGTCATGATCGGTGGCGTCGGGTTCCTCCTCCTGCTCCTGCTGGGCGGAACCGTCGACCGTGGCGATGAGGAACGCATCGCCGCGGGCAAGGCGAAGTTCGATCCCCTTCGGTCCAACCGCGCCGAGTTCTACTCGTTCTACCTGTTCTCGCTCACGGGCCTGATGCTCTGCGCGAGCGCCGACGATCTCATCTGGCTCTTCCTCGCCCTCGAGCTCACCAGCCTTCCGACGTACATCATGGTCTCCATCTCCACCGCCGACAATCGCGGCCGTGAGGCGGGCGTGAAGTACTTCTTCCTGGGTGCTCTCGGCGCCGCGATCTTCCTGTACGGCTTCGCGCTCCTCTACGGCGCGACCGGCAGCACGAACTTCAACGAGATCCACGCCGCGTTCATGCAGGGCGGCGTCACCAGCCTGGGCCTCGCCGGTCTGATGATCTCGATCCTCGGCGTCGCCTTCAAGATCGCCGCGGTCCCCATGCACTTCTACACGGCCGACGTCTACCAGGGCGCCGCCGCGCAGGTCTCCGCTTTCCTGGCCTTCGTCCCCAAGACCGCTGGCTTCCTCGCCATGCTCCTGCTCCTGGCGTGCGTGGGCTGGGGCTATGCCCCCGGTGGCTCCTCGCTCGGCGAAGCTGACATCTACGGTCGCGGCTCGGACCTTCCCGAACTCGTCCGCCTGCTCCTGTGGGTCATGGCCGCCATGACCATGACCGTGGGCAACGTCCTCGCCCTGCTGCAGACGTCCGTCAAGCGCATCCTCGCGTACTCCTCCGTCGCGCACTCGGGCTACATGCTCGTCGGCCTCATCGCTGGCCCCGGCGACGGCTCCTTCACCCAGAACGGTCTCGCCGCCGTCCTCTTCTATCTCCTCTGCTACGGCACGATGAACATCGGCACCTTCGCCGTGCTCGCCGCCGTTGAGCACAAGGCCAACGCCGACGGCGAACACCGTGGCATCGACTCCGTCGCGGACCTCCGAGGCCTGAGCTCCAAGAGCCCCGCGCTCGGTTGGACGATGACCATCTGTGCCCTCAGCCTCCTGGGCCTCCCGCCCCTGCTCGGCTTCTTCGGCAAGATCCCGCTCTTCACCAGCGCCATCTCCGCCGGCGAGATCCCCCTCGTCGTCGTGCTCGGCCTGAACTCCGCCATCGCGGCGTTCTACTACCTCAAGCTCGCCTTCGCTCCCTTCCTCGAGCCCGCCGACACCACCGCCGAGCCCTCGTTCGTCACCCCGCTCCGTGCACGCGTGATCGGTGGCGTCCTCTCCGCCGTCGCCGTCATCGTCTTGTCGGTCCTGGGCAACACGCTCATGGCCCACAGCGGCAAGGCCGGCGACTACCGCCCCGGAGACGCCAAGGCCGAAGTCACCAAGCCCGCGACCAGCCAGACGGCCGACGCCTCTGTCCTCGTCCGCTGATCGAGTCCGTCAACGTCATCAGGCCTTCTGAGCCTGTGCAGCACCCTTCGCCGCGGCAGCCGCCGCGGCGATTTGCTTGGCACGCTCGGTCTCCCGCTGCCGCTCCTGCTCGCGGCTTGCGCTGGTCGACTGCACCCACAGGCCCGCGCCCGCAACCGCCAGCCACGTGCCCATCAAGGCCGCGGGGCTGAAGTCCCCGAGCTGGTGGTGCATCCAGCCGTAGGAGTTCGCCAGCGAGGCACCCGCGATGATCGTCGCAGCCCCGCCCGCGAAGGCGGTGACGGTGGCGGAGGCCGAACGCGGGCCGAAGAGCCCCAGCAGCACGCCGCCCACGGCCCCGAAGAACGTCGTCATCCCGATCACCGCGCGGGTCCGGTCGGGGAGGCCCTCCCACAGCGCGGTCGCGTGCGTCTGCACGTGCTCCACCGTCCGCCGCGCTGGCTCCGGATCTACCGACGCAAGCGCCCGCCCGGCGGCGGGTGCGTCACGGTTCTCCACAAGCGCCCGGAAGGCTTCGTCTGCGGCGGCCTGGTAGGCGAGGGCTTCCTCCGAGAGCAGTGGGGCGGAGGCGATGACGTCGGTCGCTTGCGAGGCGTTGGGCAACTGGGCGCCGGTCACGCCGAGGTACGCGAGGCTGCCCAGCAAGGCGACCCCGCCGAGCGTCGCCCCACCGGCCATCGCGGCGATCAACCGGAAGAGCATCAGCGAGAGCACCAGCCCCCCCGCGGCCCCGCTGAGGGCCCCGACGAGCTCGGGCGGGCCGTCGAACCCACGTTCGAGGAGTTCTGGGCCGATCACCCGGACCCCGAGTGCTCCTCCGACGAAGAGACCGGAGACAACCACCAGCGGCTTGATCAGCTTCCCGCCCGCGATGAGGGTGATGACCCCGCCGACAAGAATCGCCGCCATCGCGCCACGCGGGCCGATGCCGTTCACGAGTTCGGCGAACTGCGCGGGGAACTCACTGGTGCAGGCGAGGTTGGCGGTCGGCATCGGGCGTCCTCCGGGCTGGTTCTTCCCCCTGCGGGTTGTTCGGGAAGTGGGGAAGGAGCTTTCGGGAAGCGTCCCGTGTGCCGATAATCACCCGCCATGGCCAAGAAACCCACGAAGTCCAAGTCCAAGCCCGCTCCCAAGCCCACAAAGGCACAGCCGGCGGTCGCCGCGGCGGCCGGAGCGGCCTTGTTTGAGCTTCGGACGAAGATCAACGCGCTGGACGAGGCCCTGGTGCGGATTCTGAACGACCGGGCGGCGCTGGTGGTGGAGGTGGGCAAGGCCAAGCGGTCGGCTGGGTTGCCGGTGTACACCCCGCACCGGGAGGCGGAGGTTCTGGAGCGGGCGATCCGGCAGAGCAAGGGGCCGCTCCCCGAGCGGACGCTCGAGGCGATCTACCGCGAGTTGATGTCCGGGAGCTTCACGCTCCAGCAGCCCATGAAAATCGGGTTCCTCGGGCCCCCGGGGTCGCACTCGCACGCCGCGGCGGTGAAGCAGTTCGGCTCGTCGGTGCAGTTCGAGGATCTGCGGGACATTCCGGGTGTGTTCACGGAGGTGCAGCGTGGGCACGTGAACTACGGGCTGGTGCCGATCGAGAACTCGACGGGGGGCGGGATCGCGGAGACGCTGGACGCGTTCCGGGACGGCCACGCGCACCGGGGGCGTGGGGAAGTGAGCATCTGCGCCGAGGTGCAACTGGCGGTGCATCACGCGCTCTTGGGGAACACGGAGCCGGGGCTGATCCGGAAGATCTACTCGAAGCCCGAGGTGTTCTCGCAGTGCCGCGTGTGGCTGGCGAGGCAGTTCCCGGAGGCGGAGCTGGTGGGAACGGCGAGCAGCAGCCGGGCGGCGGAGATGGTGTCGGAGGAGAGCCAGAAGGCGATGCGGACGGGGCGGGCCCCGGACGTGGCGGCGATCGGCTCGGAGCTGGCGGGGCAAATCTACGGGCTGAACGTGCTGTGCGCGAACATCGAGGACAATCCGGACAACATCACGCGGTTCTTCGTGATTTCGAGGCAGATGGCGATGCGGAGCGGGGACGACAAGACCAGCGTGATGTTCGCGACGGCGGACAAGCCCGGTGCGCTGGTGCAGGTGCTGCAGGCGTTTGAGCGGCACTCGATCAACCTGACGCACATCGAGAAGCGTCCGAGCGGCAAGCGGAACTGGACGTACACGTTCTTCGTGGACGCCCAGGGGCACCGAGAGGACGAGGGGATGGGTCGGGCGCTGGCGGACGCGAAGGCCCACTGCCGGGAGTTGGCGGTTTTGGGGAGTTACCCGCGGGCCAAGCGGATCCTGTGACGTCAGGACAGGTGGATTCTGAGGACGGGGGTCGGAAAGGTGCGGGTGCCAGAAAGGCAGTCGCAACTCCGTGCAATTTCGGGCCGTAACGAGACAGGCGAGGAGTCGGGCCCCGGGGGAGGGAGGCCCGAGAACTCGGTTGCGGGTGTCAGGGGCCTTGGACGTCCGTGGAAAACCCTTGGAGCAGAAACTGTGGACGGGTTGAGGAACGGGCGGAAGGTCGGTAGGCTTTGGGTCGGCGAACCGGGTCGTCAGGGGGCTGTGCGCGATGAGCGTTCGGCACC
>JBIKMF010000157.1:0-8870 GCA_044359425.1 Phycisphaerales bacterium | reverse complement strand
ACCGACGAACTCTCCCAGCCCCAGGTCGTGGCCCGAATCATGCAAGACCTGGTTCGGGCGTGACCCCCTCCCCCCATCACCCCTCCCCGCCACCCCCCTCCCCCTATACTCCACCCATGTCCACACCCCGAACAATCGCCGTCGCTGGCTCCACCGGTTTCGTCGGACGCGCCGTCGTCCGCGAGCTCCTCTCTCGCGGCTTCTCCGTCCGCGCCCTCGCCCGCTCCCGCGACAAGGCCCGCGCCGTCCTCCCGGTCGTCGGCAACCCCAAGCTCTCCATCGTCGTCGGCGATGTCCTCGAGTCCGGCCGCGCCGAAGAACTCCTCGCCGGTGCCGATGCCTGCATCAACTGCATCGGCATCCTCCGCGAAGACCGCATGGAGGGCAAGACCTTCGAAGGCCAGCACGTTCGAGCGACCCGCAACCTCGTCCAGGCCTGCGAAGCCCGCTCTGTCTCCCGCTTCATCCAGATCTCCGCCCTCGGCGTCTCCGAAGACGGCGTCTGCGACTACCAGAAGTCCAAGTGGGAATCCGAGAACACCGTCCGCCTCAGCTCCCTCGCCTGGACCATCCTCCGCCCCGGCCTCATCCACGGCCCTGAGTCCGAGATCGTCCAGCTCGTGAAGGGCTGGGCCTCCGGCAAGTCGCAGCCCTGGATCTTCATGCCCTACTTCCTCCGCATGGAAGAGGACAAGCGCGTCCCCCTCGGTCCCATCAACATGGTCGACCCCGTCATCCAGCCCGTCGCCGTCGAAGACGTCGCGATCGCCGCCGCCGTCGCCCTCGAAAAGCCCGAGGCCATCGGCGAGGTCTACAACGTCGTCGGCTCTGAAGAACTCAGCTGGCCCGAGATGCTGACCTTCATGCGCGACCACCTCCCCGGCGCCGACCGCTCCAAGCCCGCCTTCGGCGTCCCCGGCAAGATCATGGCCCTGAAGGCCAAGGCGGCCCAGTTCATCGGCGCCGGCAAGCTCCTCCCCTTCGACGACGGCATGCCCCTCATGGGCTCACAGGACTGCCGCGCTTCGCTCGACAAGCTCCACAAGCACCTTGGCGTCCGCCCGCACGCCTTCAAGGCCTCCTTCGAGAAGTACGCCGCGACCGTCTGAGCAGCGTCCCCATCGCGCCCCAGCGATGCTCGCCACTCCGTTCGATCACACCAACGCGCGACTCCCGCGGCAGGTCCACCCACCCGCCGCGAGCCTCACGCGCACGCTTGCCCGCGCGATCAGGCCTTCAACTCAAACCCCACCACCGTCTTCTCGCCCTTGTCCGTCTCGACCTCCACCCACAGCTTGCTCCCCTCCGGCATCGGGCTCGGGATCTCCGCGTGCGTGTGCCAGTTGTCCTTCTCCAGCTCCGCCTTCGCCTTCATCGAACCCTTCGCGTCCTGCGTCCCAATCCAGAAGCGCACCGCCGCGACCTTCGACGTCCCACCAGTCACCCACGCATCGATCGCCGCGTCCTTGCCCGCGACGACGTCCCCATCCCGCGACGCCTTGATCGTGAACCCGCCCGCGCTCTGCTCCCCAAGCTCCGTCGTCGCTCCGTGATCGTGATCATCGCCGTGGCCCGCGTCCGAACCGGCCGCCTTCGACGCATCGGCAGCCCCGTGCCCGTCGCCGTGGCCCGCGTCCGAACCAGCCCCCTTCGACGCATCAGCAGTCCCATGGTCGTGGCCGTCGTCGTGCGAGTGGTCCCCCGCCGCGGCCTTCGCCGGATCCGCCTTCTTCTCGCACCCACCCAGGGTCGAGGCGATCGCGACGAACGAAACAGTGGACAACACGGCAATGGTGCGAATCGTCTGCATGGTCATTTCTCCTTGGTACAAAGCGGTCAACACTACTTCTTGCCTCGCCGCCGGAAGACGCGGGCCAGAACGCCTGGCCCCTCCGCCCCCGCACGCGCAACGCCAAACGCCAGCGCATAGCCGGCCGGAACGACAAACAGATTCAGAATCGTTGAACTCACCAGCCCCCCCAGAACCACGATCGCCAGCGGCGCGAGCAACTCGCTCCCCGGCCTCCCCTTCGCCATCGCCAGCGGCACGAGCCCCAGCAACGCCGTCAACGCCGTCATCAGGATCGGCACCAGCCGCTCCATCGACCCCTGGATGATCGAATCGCCGATCGTCTTCCCCTCGTACCTCTGCAGATGGTCGTAGTGGTTCACCAGCAGGATCCCGTTACGCACCGCGATCCCAAACAGCGTCACAAACCCCACCATGCTCGCAATCGAAATCACCGGCGCGATGTACCGCTCCCCAGAAAGTCCAAACAACGCCAGCGTGTTCGCCACCACCGACGGTGACTCCGTGAGATAAATCGCCGCGATCCCGCCGATCAACGCCAGCGGCAGATTCAGCATCACCAGCGCCGCCACGCGGCTCTTTCCCGTGGAGAGCTGCAGCAGCAGGAACATCACCACCGCCACGCCAGCGCCCATCACGTAGATCGTCCGGCTCGCCGACTGCTGCGCCTCAAACTGCCCCCCGTAGTGCACCGTGTACCCCGCGCGCTGCACGATCGGATCCACCTTCGAGCGCACCACCGCCACCAGTTGCCCCAGGTTGTACCCCTCCGCCACGTTCGTCGAGATCACCGCCTTCCGCTGCGCGTTCTCCCGCGTGATGAGGTTGCTCGTCCGCTCCGGCCCGATGTCCGCGACCTCGCGCAGCCGCACCAGCGCACCCCCCATCCCGCGCAGCTGCAGGTCCATGATCTGGTCCAGCCGCTCCCGCTCGCTCTCCGCCAGCCGCACCACCATCTCGTACCGCCTCACTCCCTGATTGATCTCCGCAACCCGCTCCCCGTACAACGCCTGCTGCACCTGCTCGGCCGCCGCCGCCGGCGAAAGCCCCGCCGCCGCGAGATCCTGCGCCCGGTACCGGATCGGCAGCGACGTGATCATCACCTCCCGATTCGCCGCCACGTCGCGCGTCCCCGCCACCGCCTTCAACTCGACCTCGATCTTCTTCGCGAGCGAACGCAGCGTGTCCAGGTCATCCCCGTACACGCTGATCGCGATCGCCGCGGGCGTCCCCGACAGCACGTGGCTCAGCCGGTGCTCGATCGGCTGGCCCACCATCGTCGTGATCCCCGGGATGTTCTCGATGATCCGGTCGATCTCCGCGCGCACCGCCTCCTGGCTCGCGCCCGCCTTCATCGTCACCTCGATCTCCGAACTGCTCACCGGCTCCGCGTGCTCGTCACGCTCCGCGCGCCCCGTCCTCCGCGTCACGCTCGAGACACCCTCGATCGCCACGAACTGCTTCTCAACGCCCACCGCCAGCCGGTTGCTCTCCTGCAGCGACGTCCCCGGCGGCGCGAGCAGAAACACCGTGAACGTCCCCTCCTTGAACCCCGGCAAAAACGACGTACCAAACGTGCTCATCAACAGCAGCGACACCGCCGTCAGCACACCGGCGCCCCCGAGCACCAGCCCGCGATCCCGCACGCTCGCCCGCAGCAGCGGTTCGTATACCGCCTTCAACTTGCGCACCAGCCACCCGTCGTGCTCGCCCCCCTCACTCGCACCCTTCCCAAACGACCCCCTGAACAGCAGCTTGCACATCGCCGGCGTCACCGTCATCGCCACGATCAGCGACGCCATGATCGACAGGATGTACGCGATCCCCAGCGGCTGGAAGAACCGCCCCTCCAGCCCCTGCAAAAACAGCAGCGGCACAAACACCATGCAGATGATCACCGTCGCGAACACCACCGACGACCGGATCTCGTTGCTCGCCGTCAGAATGATCTCAACAAACCCCTTGCGCTCACCCTCGGGCAGCCCCGCGTTCTCCTTCAGCCTCCGCAGCACGTTCTCCACGTCGATGATCGCGTCATCCACCAACTCCCCGATCGCCACCGCCAGCCCGCCCAGCGTCATCACGTTGATCGACAACCCCCACGCCCACAAAAACAACACCGCCACCGCCAGCGACAACGGCAACGCCGTCAACGTCACCACCGTCGCACGCACGTTCATCAGAAACAGAATGAGAATCACCGCGACGATCACGCTCGCCTCAACCAGCACCTTCACGACGTTGTTCACGCTCCGGTCGATGAACCGCGCCGCCCGGAACGGGTCCCTGTTCAGGACCATCCCCTTCGGCATCGCCTTCTCCATCTGATCCAGCACCCCGTCGATCTGCCTCGTCAGGTCCAGCGTGTTCGTCCCCGGCGACTTTTGCACGCTGATCACCACCCCCGGCAACCCGCCGTCCGCCGCCGTCCCACGCTTGGGCGACGCCCCCAACTGCACCTCCGCCACCTGGCCGATCGTCACCGCCGCACCGTTGTGGTACTTCACCAGCGCCTGCCTGATGCTCTCCACTCCCGTCACCCGCGCGACCTGACGGATCGGCAACTCCTGGTTCTCCCAGTTCGGCACGTACCCCGCGCTCGCCGTCGAGTGCGCACCCCGCGCCGCCTCCACCACATCGCCGATCGTCAGCCCGTACAACGCCAGTTGATCCTGACGCACATTCACCTGGTACTGCGGCAACTCCCCGCCAATCGCCACAACCTGCGCCACCCCCGGCACCGCCAGGATCTTGTTCCGCAGATCAAACTCCGCGAACGACCGCATCTCCAGCGCACTCACCGTCCCGTCCGGGCTCGACAGCGCCAGCAGCATGATCTCACCCGTGATGCTCGTCACCGGTGTGATCTCCGCGTGCGCAGTGGGCGGCAGCGAATCCCGCACCGCCGACAAGCGCTCGCTCACCAGCTGCCGCGCGCGATAGATGTCCGTCCCCCAGTCAAACTCCACCCACACAATCGACAGACTCGTCGCCGACGCGCTCCGCACCCGCCGCGTCCCCGGCAGCCCGTTCACCGATGTCTCAATCGGAAACGTCACATTACTCTCGACCTCGTCCGCCGCCAATCCCCCCGCCTCCGTCATGACCACCACCGTCGGCGCGTTCAGCTCCGGGAACACGTCCACCGGCATGTCCTTCACCTTCACGCCGGCAAACAGCAGCAGCAGCCCCGCCGCCACAACCACCACCGACGAGTGCTTCAGCGAAAACTCGATCAGCTTGGCAAGCATCTAGTGGTCCTCCCCTTCGTGGAACGTCCCGTCCGAATGGAAGTGCCCGCCCTTCGCCACGTTCCCGCTCGTCGCGAGCATCAGCTGGTAGTTCCCCCCAAGCACGATCTCGTCCCCTTCCTTCACGCCGCTCTTGATCTCCACCCACCGCCCATCCGACAACCCAAGATCCGCCTCCATCCGAATCACCTTGTCTGCATTCGCCGGATCACGACGAAACACCACCGGCGTCGCCCCGTCCCGCACCACCGCCGAAAGCGGAATCGCAAGCTCCTCACGCCCACCCGCCAGCGTGATCTCCAGATGCGCCGAAATGCCGGCACGCGCCCACCCCGAGAGCCGCTCCGGCACCACGATCAGATCAACCGTCCGCTCCCGCGCATCCGCCACCAGCCCGATCTGCAGCGTCCCCGCCATCGCGTCCTGCATGTCCAATCCACCCACGCCCCCGCCCTGCGGCGGCGCAATCTGCGCAGCCAGCCCATCGCGCAGCCGCCCCAAGTCCGATTGCAACGCCTTCGCCCGAAACCGGATCTTCTCCGGCTGCACCACGCTCACCACATGCCCGTTCTCCTCCACCAACCCGCCCGGCGTCACGCCGATGCTCTCGACAACACCCGCTGCCACCGCGCACACCGTGAACCCGCTCCCCGGTTCAAGCCCGTCGTGACGATCCCCGCAGTTGCCTCCCCTGACCAAAAGGTCATGCCGCGACTCGAGCGAACGCAGCTCCGCCTCCGCTTGCTTCTGCTGGGCCTGCAACTCCGCGTCCTTCTCCATCACGTCCGCCAACTCCGCCTCCGTCGCGTTCAGCGTCGCCTTCGCCTCCGTGAACTGCGCCGCGCTCCCCCCGCCCGCCCCTCGCAACTCCTCCAACTGCTTCAGCCGCTCCTGCCAGAGCGCAACCTTGTCCGAAAGACTCTGCTCGTGCCTCCGGTGCGCCTCCCGCAACGGCCCCATCGAGTCCACCCGCGCCTGCATCGCGGCAATCTGCTCGTGAAGATCCCGCCACGCCGCCGCATCAATCCGATACAGCGGCGTCCCCGGCACCACCGCCTCGTACTGCCCCACCAGCAGCTCAACCCGCCCAGCCAGCGCCGCACGATACTCGCGCCTCGCCGTCGGCAACAGCTCAAACTCGCCGGGCACACGCAGCGTCTGCGCCACAGCCCGCGTCTCCACCTTCGCGAACGTAATCCCCAGGTTCTGCCGCACCGCGCTGGGAATGTCCACGCGGTTGCTCGGCGCAGCCGCCGCCTCGCCCGACGCCGCCCCGTGATCGTGACCGTCGCCCTCCGTGTGCTCGCCCTTGCGCTCGCAACCGCACAACGCCACGATCAACCCGATCGCAACCGCACACCGTCCGATGAAACATGTGGTCTTCATGGTGCTCCCGCTGTCCCCTTCAGTGTCCGCTGTCCGTCGTCCCTGATTCAACCGTGGCAGCCGCCCCCTCCGCGCCCGATGGCTCCGGACCGATCAACTCCTCCACATCCACCCCAGCAATCGCCTCATCCCGCGCCGCCTCCACCAACCCAACCTTCGCCTCCTGCTGCCGCGTCAGGCTCTCCAGCAGCACCAGCGAGTTCACCTCGCCCAGCCTCGCCACCTGCCTCGCATCCGCGTACTGCGCATCCACCAACGGCACAATCTCCGTCTCCAGCGTCGTTCGTCGCGCCGTCGCCGCGGCAAGCCGAACCTCCGCCCTCCTCAGCGCCGCGATGGTCTCCTCCAGCGTCGCCTCCGCCGCAACCCGCGCAACCTCTCGACGCGCCCGCGCCTCCGCAATCCCGCGCCGATTCCCATTCACCACCGGAATGGGCACCGAGAGCCCCAGCAACACCTGATCCTGCCCGTCCTCGCGCCCGTACCCCGGCCCGATCTGCAGATCCGGGTACTGCTCCCGCACCGCAAGCTCAAGCGCCTTCTCCGAAGCCTCGTACTCCGCCGCCGCCACCAGCATCGCCGGACTGCGTCGTTCCAACTCCGTCGCGTCCACACCCGAAGCTCCCCCGACCCGCGCCGGCCCCACGCCGCTGGCCTTCAGCACCATCGCGGCATCCGGCGACATCCCCATCAACTGCCGCAGCCGAAGCTCCGCATCACGCGCCCTCGCCTCGAGCACGCTCAAGTCCGACGCCTTCGTCGCCCGCTCGATCCGGAACAGCCGCGCCTCCGTCCTCGCCATCTCACCCGCCCGCTCCATCGTGTCGACCACGGTCAGGATCTGATCCACCCGGCTCAGAAAGTCGCGGGTCACCGCCAGCTGCGCCGCCAACGCCGACCACTCGCACCACGCCCGACGAACCGACATCCGCACCGCCCACTCGTCCCGCGCCACCCGCGCCAGCTCCGCCGCGTGCTCCACGCCCGCCCGTTGCTTCTCGAGTTCGAGCCGCCCCGAGATCGGGAGCGTGATCCCCACACTCGTGAGTACCTTCCACGGTTCCGGCGTGCTCTCGATGATCCGCGAGATATCAACCCCGATCGTCGGATCCTCCCACAGCCCTGCGTTCTCAGCGGTCGCCCGCGCGACCCCGGCCCGCTCCCGCGCAACCCGGAGCCCCCCGTTGAACACCAGCGCGATCACCTCCGCCTCCTCGCACGTCACCCCGTCGGCCGCGTCGAACGCTGGCGCGGCCGAGCCGGCCAACTCGGGCGTCGCCATCAAGCTCTCCGCGAACGCCTTCACCTCAGGACTCTCCGGTGTCCGCGCCAAGAACGCCTCGCGGTGCGCGGCCATGTTCAGCTGCCGTCGCTCGTACGACTGGCAGCCCCCCGCGCCCAGCGCGACAAGCCCCGCCAACGAAAGCCCCCGAAGCCCGCGCCCCACTCCGCCCGCGTTCCGGGATGCTTGGAATCGAACCATGAAAGCCTCCGAACGAGTCCTCGCTCAGCCCGTCCCGCCTGCACGCACCCACGCGTGCGCCGGACAGCCCCGAACGCAATCCAACACGAGTTGTGGTTGAAACTCGGCCAACTCCCGTGCGCCAACCGGCCCGCGACAGCGCACGCCATCACCCGCCGCGCAGGACAATCGCCCCGCCGGCGCGGCACAAGGCCCTCGGATCTAGATAATCAGCCGCGTTGCTTTCAGCCCGCACACCTGATCGGACGCGCTGAAGTCCGGCGGTCGTGAACACGTCGGCACCTCACGAACCGGCCCGACCTCCCACGAAACCACGAGCGCCGCCACCCGCGCCACAAAGACCGCCCGCACCGTCGGCACATCCCCCCACGGCGAGCGCGGCCCCTGCTCATTGTCCGGAACCGGAACATGCACATGGCACCCGCACCCATCGTGCATCACCGCCCCGACGACCACGCACCCGCCCTCCGTCGGCGCCCCGCAGTGGTGATCCTCGTGGTGGGTCCCGTGCTCATCGTGCGAGTGACCCACGCCCGCGTCGCTCAGGTGAACATGCGACCCGCAGTCATGCGCCCCAACACACAGCACCCGCCCCGAAGCAAGCGACAGCCCCCCCTGCACGAGCAGCAGGAAGACCGCGACCACTTTGAGCAAGACCGAAGGCATGGACCAGTCCTATCGGACGAACAGAGACCCTTAGTTCAACCCAGAGCGGGCAGTATACCACCCCACCCCGCGCCAACTCCAAATGACCACCAACGCGACCGGTTTCAACCCAATCACCAACCCCATCCTCGCCCCTCCGTGACTTTGGCTTTCAAGCCAAAGCGTTCTCGCACGCCTCCGGCGTGCGGTGAGACCCCCGACGCCACAACGCCGCCCCCAACTCGCAGCGTACTCGCTCCTCCCCCCGCAGCCCGTGAGGGCTGCAAGTGAGTCG
>JBIKMF010000007.1:0-29781 GCA_044359425.1 Phycisphaerales bacterium | reverse complement strand
AGGCCGGTGGCAAGAAGGTGTCGCTCGCGGACATGATCGTTCTCGGTGGGTGCGCGGCGGTGGAAGCGGCGGCAAAGAAGGCGGGGCATGCGGTGACCGTGCCGTTCACGCCCGGGCGCATGGACGCTTCGCAGGAGCAGACGGACGTGGACTCGTTTGCGTTTCTGGAACCCGCGGCGGACGGGTTCCGCAACTACACGAAGAAGGGCGCTGAAGCGTTTGGCGCCGAGTTGCTGGTCGACAAGGCGAATCTGCTGACCTTGACCGCGCCGGAGATGACGGTGCTCATCGGCGGGATGCGTGCGATTGGCGCGAACGTCGGCGGCGCGGCGCACGGGGTGTTTACGAAGAACGCGGGGGCGCTCACGAACGAGTTCTTCGTGAATCTGCTCGACATGAAGACGAAGTGGCAAAAGTCGAGCGGCACGCAGGGCGTGTTCGAGGGCCGTGACCGGAAGACTGGCGAGCTCAAGTGGACCGCGACGATCGCGGACCTGGTGTTTGGTTCGAACTCGCAGTTGCGGGCGTTGGCGGAGGTGTACGCGTGCGGCGACTCGCAGGAGTTGTTTGTGCGCGACTTTGTTGCCGCGTGGAACAAGGTGATGAACCTCGACCGGTTTGATCTGCACGCGTGAGATGCGTGAGCGAGAAGATCAAGGGGGCGGCCGAACGGGCTGCCCCCTTTTCATTTACAGGGGCGGGTGACTTGGCTCGTGAAGTATGTAGAGACACTCCTCGCGAGCCAGGCAGCGTTCGGACTCGGGCGCGAGTCGGCATTCGGCGAGGGTGAAGCCGTTTTTGGTGAGCACGCGGATGGAACCGGCGTTGGATGCGGCGACGGTGGCGTACAGCGGGCGGTGTGGGATCTCGGCAAGGAGGAGTCCGAGGGCGATGGAGGCGATGCCGCGGCACCAATGGGCGGGGCTGAGGCCGTAGCCGATGGTGTGGCGGTCGCCGAGGAGTCGGCAGCCGATGGTGCCGCAGACCTGGTCGTCTGCGAGGATGGCTTTCTGTGTGATGCCGGGGATGCCCGAGGCCCAGTCTGCGAAGATCTTGGTCCAGACAGACTGGAAGGCGTCGAGGGTGCGGGGCTTGACCATGGCCGTGGCGTACCAGGCGGGGTCGGACTCGAAGGCGTAGAGGAGGGGGAGGTCTGCGGGTTCGACGGCGCGGAGCGTGACTCGTGGAGCGTTTGGGGCTGGAATGGGTGGGGTGACCATGGCGGGGCGAGTGTAGGGGAAGAGGGGGTTTGCCTTCGTCGCGGCGGGCGGGGCGGGGCCCAACTCCGAAATACTTCGGAATTGAACTTGACAAAGGGGCCGCGATCTCCGAAACTCTACGGAGTTGGAACGCACCATGCCAAAACGCCGCGACATCTCGTTGACGAAGCTGGAGAGCGAGGTCATGTCCGCCGTGTGGGATCTGGGCGAGACGGTGCGGGTGCGCGACGTGGCGGATGCCGTGAACAACGGGCGGACGCCGCAGCTGGCGTACACGACGATTCAGTCGGTGCTGATGATTCTGAAGGCGAAGGGGGCGATTTCGCAGGTCAAGGGCGAGGGGCGGGCGCACGCGTTTCGGGCCCGTGTCACGCGGGACCAGGCGTCGCAGAGCATGGTGATGGAGCTGGCGGACCGGCTGTTTGGCGGCCGCGTGGAACCGCTGTTGATGCAACTCATGGGGAAGGCGAAGCTGAAGGCCGAGGAGTTGACGGAGCTTCGGGCGTGGGCGGATGCGCAGCTGCGTGACGGGCGGGAGGAGATGCCATGAGTGAGATCGTTGCGTCGATTCTGCGTCACGTGCTCGCGTGCGGCGTGGGCGTTGGGCTTGTGGTGCTGCTTGCGTTCGCGGTTCGACTCGTTGTGATGCGTGATGCGGTGCTTCGGTACCGCGTGATGGTCGCGGCGCTGCTCGCGTGCGTGGCGCTTGTCCCGTTGCAGGTGTGGACGGCCGAGACCACTCGCCCGAACGCACCAGCGAGTGCCCCTGCTGTTACGCATTCTGCCGCGGCACGCGAAGCCGTCGTTGTGAAGGCCAAATCCGATGTGAAACCCGAGGCGGGCGTCGTGCTTGCGCCGGTGGAGGCACCTCGCGCGACGCCGGTGCTTGGTGAGGCGGATGTGGCGTGGATCCTGCTGGGGGTGTACGGCGCGGTTTCGGCGGTCATTCTGGGGTTCCACGTGCGCAGCGGCATCGTGGCGAGCCGCCTCGTCGCTCGTGCGAGGGTGGTCGGCGATCAGCGGATTCTCGCGGCGTGGGAGCCGTTGGTGCGTGGGATGAAAGCCCCCCCACTGCTGCTGGAGTCGGACGATCTGCGTGCACCCGCGTGCCGGGTTCTTGGGAAGCCTGTCGTGATCCTGCCGGCGACGATGGCTGTGCACGACAATGGCACGCTGGTCGCTTCGCTGAGGCACGAACTTGTCCACATCGCCAGGCGGGATGGAGCGGTGGTGCTGCTCGCTGCCGCGGCGAAGGTCTTCTTGTGGTTTCAACCGTTGGTATGGGTATTTGTGCGGGTGTTGGACAGCGACCGGGAGCAATCGTGCGACGCGATCGTCGTTCGAAGGACCGGCCGCGCGAGGTCGTACGCGGAGGCGCTTCTTTGCTTCTGCGAAACGGGCTCGCGTGGGCGTGCTGTGACACCGCTGATCGGGTTCGAGTCGTCGCACTCTGTTCGCAGGAGGATTACCATGCTTGCTCACTCACTTCGTCCGGCTTCTCGGGTTCGTCGCATCATGCTGCTTGCCGCGGGCGTGACCGGCGTGGCCACGGCATTTGCGGCGCACGGCGCGGTCACAAAGGCTGTTGCGCCGGGATCGATTCTGACGAAGGGTGAAGCTGCGGCGCGGGGGGCGAGCATCGAGGTGAGAGCTCCGGAAGAGGGCCGCTCTACTCAGCGTGTGTACGAGCGGGTCATTGCATTGCAGCGTGCGAACGAACAAGCGGGTGGACCGGGGGGCCTCGTGCTTAGCAAGCCGACCCACGAAGAGTGGCTGCTTTCAGCGCTTTCCGGGAGGGAATGGACTCCGGCGTATCCGGAGGGGACGTGGGTCACCGATGAGGAACCGGTCCTTGTAGCGAAAGAGATCACGCTGAAGGAAGACTTACTGCTGTCCAAAACGCTGCGTGTGCGGCTCCCCGGCGGGTCCAAGCTCCGCGCGGCGTTTGAGGGGAGCGTGGTGAAGATCGAACGGGTGGATGGACAGAATGATCGGGTGCTGATCACGGGTGGTTCGGTGACCATCGTGGATGAGCAAGGGGTGAAGCGAGCTGTCATCCGTTCGGACCGCGCGGATGGGACGATCGTCTGGACGAATGTTGGCGGGGAGGAAGCCGCCGTGTTTGAAGTGACGACAGAGGATCCCGCGGGGGGTCTGTCAACTCGGATCGACATGACAACGGGGGTGCCTGCGGACGAGTCCCAGGCTCCGCATGGCGCGGTGCGGTGGCGGATGGTCATGCCGCAGTGCACGGGTGGTGCGACGGACCTTCGGATTCAATGGAACTACGACGTGAGCAAGGTCCCGAACCCCGTCGGTTGCTGATTTTCTCGGCTGGGCGGCCGTTTCCGAATCGAGCCCCCGACGGGGACCTCGGTATACTCTGCGCCTATGCCCCCTGCCACCATCGGCCCGTATCAGATTCAGCGAGAACTCGGCCGCGGCGGCATGGGTGAGGTGTACCTCGCGAACGACACGAAGCTGGACCGGCAGGTGGCGTTGAAGGCGCTGCCCGTGCATCTGGCGTCGGAGCCGGACCGGCTGTCTCGGTTTCAGCGTGAAGCGAAGGTGCTGGCGTCGTTGAGCCATCCGTCGATCGGCGCGATCTACGGCCTGGAGGAGGCTGAGGGGCACCAGTATCTCGTGCTCGAGTACATCGAGGGCGAGACGCTCGCGGATCGGTTGGTGAGCGGCCCGGTGCCGATCGAGGAGACGCTGATCGTCGCGAAGCAGATCGCGGAGGCGCTCGAGGCGGCGCACGAGAAGGGTGTGATTCACCGGGACCTGAAGCCAGCGAACGTGATGCTGACGGCGGAAGGCCGCGCGAAGGTGCTCGACTTCGGGCTCGCTCGGACCGCGGACGGCACTCCGTCGACGACAAATGCTGCGGTGGTGCCGAACTCGCCGACGCTTCCCGTGAACTCGCCGACGATGCCTGGGGCGATCATGGGCACGGCGGGGTACATGTCGCCCGAGCAGGCGCGGGGCAAGCCCGTCGACAAGCGATCCGACATCTTCTCGTTCGGTTGCGTCCTCTACGAGATGCTCACGGGCGTCGGACCGTTCCCCGGCGAGACCGCGACCGACTCGATGGGCGCGATCCTGCACCGCGAGCCGGACTGGTCTCTGCTGCCGGCGAACGCACCGGCGCGCGTCGTTGAACTGCTGCGCAACTGCCTGGCGAAGGACCGCAGGAACCGGCTGCACGACATGGGCGACGCACGCCTCGCGCTCGATCACGCGCTCTCGGGGCGCGAGTGGAACGCGGCTGGTGCTTCATCGCGCGGGGCGAAGCGGAATCTCGTTCAGACCGCGGGGCTGATGCTTGCCGCGGCGATCGTCGCGGGCGGGGCGGGATGGATGCTCTCGGAGACGTTGGCACGACCCGCGGATGCTCCTGCGCCGCAGTCGTTCCATGTCGCGTCGACGATTCAGAGCAAGCCGAAGTTCGATCGGCTCGTGGGAATCTCGCCGGACTCGCGATTCATGGTGTACACCGCGTTGCCAGAACTCCCGCCGGACAGCACCGCGGCGGAAGGGGTGCTGGCGGTTCGGCGCCTCGACCGCGACGAGACAGTCGTGATCGCGGGGACCGAAGGCGCGATGGCCGCGGCACTCTCGCCGGACGGCCGTTGGATCGCGTTCGCGTCCGCGTCGGATCGTGTGAGAACGAAGTTGAGCCTGAAGAAGGTGGCGCTCGAGGGCGGAAGACCATCGGGCAAGCCGGAGAAAGTGTGCGATCTCCCGAACGGCACGTGGCCGACCCTGTGCTGGGGTTCGGATCGTGAGATCGTCTTCGCGATGGCGTGGGAACCGGTCATCTTCGCCGTTTCCGCGGCGGGGGGCGAGCCGCGAGAGGTCGTCCGCGAGGATGTGCCCAAGGGCATCGAGAACTGGACCGAGTTTCAGCCCCTGGTTTCCGGGAAGGCCATTCTGGCCAGTCACTTCTCGGTGGAGGGGCAGAGGTTCAAGGTCCGCACTGTGGTCGTCGAACTGGAGTCGGGAGCACGGACGACCGTGCTTCCGGACGCCGGGGGCGCGCAGTACTTCGACGGTGCCGCGGGGGGTTGCCTCGTCGCGATGCGAAGCTCAATGGACGGCCTCGTCGCGGCGAGGTTCGATCTGAGCACGATGCGGACGGCCGGAGAGCCAGTGACCGTGTGGAACGGCAGCCCGCTCGGCAGCTTCGCCCTTTCGCGGAGCGGAACGCTGGCCTATTCGGCGCAGTCCTCGGGCGTGTCGGATCGACGGCTGGCGTGGGTCGACGAGAAGGGGCAGTTGCAGCCGATCCCGGGCCCGAACCGGGCGTTCGGAGAGTTCGTGATCTCGCCGGACGGGGGACGGGTCTTGGTTCGGATGATGAACCCGGCCACGACCGAGCTGGCGACCGAACTCGGGGTGCTGGATCTCGCGCGACGGACGTTCTCGCGGATTTCGTTCAAGGGCGAAGTGATCGGAATGGCCTGGAGCCGCGACGGACATAGGATTACGTACGGATTCGTAGACGACGCTGGTTTTTCACTGTACGAACGGCGGAGCGACGGGTCTGGGGAGCCGGTCAAGCTGTATTCCAGCCCGGATAGTCGAACTCTTCTCGTCGCGGGGGCCTGGTTGCCGGACAACAAGTCACTGGCGTTCGTGCAGGCGGACATGAGCACCAACATGCCCGGAGTCTTCCTTCTCCAGCAGGAGAACGCGTCCGGCCCGTGGACCGCGAAGCCATACTTGGAAGCGCCGCCCAGCGAGGATTTCGCGGCTTTCTCGCCGGACGGCAAGTGGGTCGCGATTCGGTCCGATTCCTCCGGTCGCACCGAGCTGTACATCCAGAAGTTCACGGGCGACGGCGAGGCAGATGAGCGAGCGGGTCGAGTTCCGGTCTCGACCACCGGCGCGGTCTTGGCGATGTGGTCCGCCGACGGCAGCGAGATCCGGTACATCGACCAGGACAAGCAGGTCATGAGCGTCCAGGTCAAGACCGAGCCAACGCTTTCGGTTTCGGAGCCGAAGCTGCTGTACAGCATCAAGGATATGAAGGCAACGAACACCATGTTCGCCCCCGATGGACGGCTGCTGGTCGTGCTCCCGGGCGAGAACGAACAAGCGACGTCGACAGTCGGCGTGGTGGTGAACTTCGCTGAAGAACTGAAGGTCAAGCTCGCGCCCAAGCCGTGAGCGATCGGGTTCAGGACGAACGCTCGCCTCAGCGCTTGTGCATGATGGTCGAACGCTTCCACTCGCCGGACTTCTTCGCCGCGGCAAGGGCAGTCGCGGCGTCGGGATGATCGGCGGAGAGGTAGACGAGCACGGATGTTCCGATTCGGATGCGATCGCCGTCGTTGAGGGCGACGTCGAGGAGCAGTTCCTTCTCGTTGACGAAGACGCCGTTGCCGCTGCGGTAGTCGCCCGCGACGTGCTTGGCGGTTCGGGGATCGAGTTTGATCTGCAGGTGTTTGCGAGAGACGTACGGGTCCAGCAACTGGAACGTACAGGTGTCTTCCCGACCAATCGAGACCAGAGGTTCGACGAGCGGGAAGTGGGTGCCTTCGGCGGGACCATCGACGACGACGAGGGATGCCATGGGGGCATGGTAGTCGGGGCGGGCTGAGCGAAGGGCGGGGCGTAGCGGCTGGGTGGGGAGAGCTGCCGCGGCGATCGGGGGATGCTGTCGCGAATGTGGCGTCGCAGAGACTCAGCACGCAGGCGGGCGAGGCAAACGAGAAGCGGTCCGACCTTCTCGTGTTGGGTGCGACTGCCGCGCGGGGTGCGCTGGCGGGGGCGGCCTGGTTGACGTGCGAGATTGCCGTTGAGCGGGGTCCACGACGAAACGCGCGTGCACAGCGGGGTTGCGGCGACGGGCGCGTGATAGGGGTTTATTCGGAAACTGGGTGCTGGCGGCTGGCTCTGGGGGGCGATGTCGCGAGATATCGGATGGAGCGTTGGTTGTGGGCAGAAGAGGTCGGCGTGGGGTGCTAGGGGGCTGAAGGAGCGGGAAGAGTTTGGAATCCTGGCGAGAGGCGGCCTATCCTTCCTCTCAGGTTTCGGGGTATAGCGCAGCTTGGTAGCGCGGTCGCCTCAGGCGACAGGTCGGCGGTTCGGTTGATTCTGGCCGTCAGCAGTTTGGAAATAGCGGGGTATAGCGCAGCTTGGTAGCGCGTTTGACTGGGGGTCAAAAGGTCGGCGGTTCAAATCCGCCTACCCCGATTGAAGAGCGAAGAAAGCGACCACTCGGTCGCTTTCTTCGTTTGCATCCGGGGGATCAGGTGGCAATCTGATTCCCATGCCGCGTGAGGTCGCACCGCAACTTGGTCGCGCGGTCGCCTGAGGCGACAGGTCGGCGGTTCAAATCCGCCTACCCCGATTTGAGCGAAAGAGCGACCACGAGGTCGCTCTTTTCGTTCGTTGGGGGGACTCTGATGCCAGGCGACGGTTTCTTCGTCTACGTCCTGCGGAGCGCCAAGACCGGCCGCCGCTATGTCGGCTCGACTGAAGATGTCGACGAGCGCCTCCGTCGACACAACGCCGGCCATTCAAAATCAACGAAGTGGGGCGTGCCCTGGACCCTAATCCACACCGAGAACATCCCAACCCGTGCCGCGGCGGTCGAACGAGAGATGTTCCTGAAGACCGGGGTCGGTCGCGCATGGTTGGATGCGCAGTTTTGTCGCGCGGTCGCCTGAGGCGACAGGTCGGCGGTTCAAGTCCGCCTACCCCGATTTGTTTCAAAGAAAGGCCCTTCGACGAGCAACGTCGAACGGCTTTCTCGTTTGCGGGCAGGGGTTTGTGTTCCTTCGGACTCGTTCGATCAGTGTCTGCCGATCTGCGGAAAGGCGGCCTCTTTCGGGCCGACTGTTCACGGGATTTGAACTCGCCACCCCTAGCGCCCGCCGATCGGCGGGGAGCATCGATGTAGGAACTGCTCGCCGCGATCACGGATACGACGATCGGCACGGCGTCGCTCGACGGGACATACGCGCGGCCGGACGAAGGCGTGAAGCCGTCACGGTGAATGGCCGTCGCTGACGTGAACCGCACCCTCCCGCAATCTCGCACCGAGATGGTCGTTACCCTACCACCATGCGAAGCGAGATCTCCTCCGTGAACCTGACAGCGACACCGGCCGGGCGACGCCCCAGCGCCACCTCCCGTACTTGCCACCACACGACCCGGCGGGCGGTGCCGCTCTTGATTGCCGCCTTTGCATTGATCGTCGCATCGCTCTCGCTGGCGGCCCGCCCGGCTCTGGCCCAGCAGTCGGTGGATGGCGACAAGCAGGTCGGGGGCACTCGCGCGGGCCATAAAGGGGGGCCCGGTCCTCAATGGGTGACGCCCGAAGTGAAAGCCCCAATGGTGTCGTTCCACACGTTCGACAGCGCTGCGGCCAAGACCAAGGTCAGTTACCACCTCTACACGCCCGCGGCCTACAACGCGGCGGAGAACAAGGACCGCCGTTTACCCGTCGTCTACTGGCTGCACGGCTCCGGCGGCGGCGCGGCGGGGATCGCCAAGGTCGCCGCCCACGTTGACGCGGCCATCGAGGCGGGCAAGACGCCGCCGTGTTTTGTTGTGTTCGTCAACGGGCTGGTCGAGGGGATGTACGTCGATTGGAAGGACGGCACCGCCCCGCTGGAGACCGTGATCGTCAAGGACCTCGTGCCGCACATCGACGCGGCGTACCGCACCATCGCCACGCGCGAGGGGCGGATGCTCGATGGGTTCAGCATGGGCGGGTACGGCTCGGCGCGGCTGGGATTCAAATACCCGGAGATGTTCAGGTCCGTGTCGATCGTCGGCGCGGGGCCGATGCAGGCCGAGCTGATCCAGGCACCGCGCGCTGGGCGCAAGCGGGCCGCGGAAGTGCTCGCGAAAGTCTACGGCGGCGATCAGGCGTACTTCCGCAGGACCAGCCCGCGCGTGCTCGCCGAGCAGAACGCCGAAGCGATCACCAAGGGCTCGCTGGTCCGCTTGGTCATCGGCGACAAGGACGAGACGTTCGCGGCCAACAAGGAGTTTCACGAGCACCTCGAACGCCTGAAGGTGCCGCACACGTGGACGGTGCTCCCCGGCATTGCCCACGACCCCATGGGCGTCCTGAGCGCGATGGGCGACGATAACTGGATGTTCTATCGCGCGGCGTTCGCTCAGGATGGCCTCGCAACGGCCCCCCCGCGCGCACCCGAGCCTGCCACGAGTGACAAAGAAATCGGTTGGGAAGCCATCGTAGAGACCAACACGCTCACGATCGTTGCAACCGGTTGCCGCTTTACGGAAGGGCCGTTGTGGCGAGCGGACGGTACGTTGCTGTTCAGCGATATCCCGGCCAACACGGTTTACGTGATCAGGCCCGACGCGGCAAACTCAACGCCCCAGGAATTCAGGAAGCCGAGCGGAAACACCAACGGCAACACGTTCGACTTGCGCGGCCGCATCCTCAGCGCCAATCACGACGGCACGCTCACGCGGCATGAACCCAGTGGCGAGACCACCGTGCTCGCTTCCAAGTTCGAGAGCAAACGCCTGAACAGCCCGAACGACGTCGTCGTTCGCAGCGATGGAAAGATCTACTTCACCGACCCGACCTACGGCGTCAAGAAGGAAGATCGCCAACTCGATTTCAGCGGCGTTTACCGGCTTGATCTCGATTCGCCGGACGCATCGTCGGGCAAGTTGAGCGTGCTCACGAAAGAGTTCACACTGCCCAACGGCCTGACGTTGTCTCCTGACGAGAAGAAGCTGTACGTGGGCGACTACGGCGCCAGGATCATCAAGGTGTATGACGTAGCCGCGGACGGCGGCGTCAGCGAAGGACGCTTGTTCGCCGACTTCTCACAAATGGAGGGGAACGAGGGCCCGGACGGAATGAAGTGCGACACGCTCGGAAACCTCTGGACCACCGGCCCCGGCGGCGTCTTGGTTTTCTCGCCAGCCGGCGAGTTGCTTGGGCGTCTCAAGGTACCTGGTGGAACAACAAACGTCGCGTTCGGGGAGAAGGACGGCCGCACCCTCTTCGTCACCGCCGGCGACAAGGTCTTCAGCGTGCGGACAAAGATGGAGGGCATCGTGCCCGCGCACCAGCGCCCGATGCCGGCACCGAAGTGACGCCGCTGGAAATGCTCGGCCCCTCGACCAAAGAGATCTCGGCCAATAACCTGATGTGGGAGTTCCTCCAGCGGCACGCGCGGAAGGCCGCAGAGGCCAAACTGGAAGCGAAACCGCCGAGTCAATGACGCGGCTCAGGCCAAGACATGGATAGGGACAGCGAACGGCATCGTAGAGTCGCACGCCTCGCCCCGTTTGCAGTCGCAATGACTGTTCCAATCTCTGGCCACGGACCTTTCTTGCTGCGGGTATTGCTTCGGTGGATTGTGTAGACGGCCGTTTTGCTGCCGTCTTGGCGCGAAAGCTCGCCTTGGTGGTCATGGACAGGAACGTGAGCGCGGCTGCGTCGGTCGGCAATGACGAGGTCTACCCACATTTCGTCCGCCGGCACGCCCGCAGGCTTGCCGGCGTTGTCAGTCCTGCCTTGGTCCAGAGGTATGCCCAGCGGTGGCAAGCTGCCTGCACTCTGGACTGTCACAGTTTCACGCTCAGCAACAACCGCGTTTCTGGACCCCAGAGTTGGATTCCCTGGACAAAACGTTCAAACCCCGTCCTGTCACCCCGATTTGTTTCAGAGCAAAGCCCTTCGATGAGCACATCGAAGGGCTTTCGCGTTGTGGGGACGGGACTTGCGAGAGTTCAATCCTCTGCTTCGCTACCTCACACAAGCGAGTGTTTTCGCTTGGCCCTGGATCGACGCACGATCACAACCACCGCCAACAGCAGCACGCCACCTGCGAGCACACCGACGACGAGGAGTGGCGGACCCGAGCGCCGACTCCTGAACGGTTCACCAAACCGCGCGTTGGGCTTGAAATACGCCACGTTGTTCGGGTAGTCGAGAATGGTGTTGAATCGAGAGAGCACATCCATGCAGAGCACGCCGTTCGACACACCGTTCTGGTCTTGGGCTGTCAGTTCGACATAGATCGGCACGCGACCATTCTTCACCATCGATCTCGCGATGACCGAAGCGGGCGACTGGGTGGTCATCGAAGTTGGCGACGGACAGGTTTCCGCATTGCCGGATTCCCTCGACGCACGAACGCTTTTTACCGGCCTGGTCGGACGCTGACCCAATCGCGCGGCTCGCCATCGTGACACTCCGTTCACGGGGCTACGGTCGCACGGGTCGGGTTGTCCTCAGGGAACGCGGGATCGGTCACTGATGGTCATCGGCAAACGCGAGGACTCGGCGCAGCTGGGCCTCCCACAGCCCTCGCATTTTCGTGACCGCGGCGGCGTCTGAGCACCAGTCCGCCGGGACTTTGATCTCGGCGAGACCGCAGAGCCGCCAGTCGTCCCAGGCCTTGTCGAGGCTGTAGTTCGTGACGCCGCGGGACAGGAGAGTCGCGTGCCAATGCTCGACGAGCTCTCGCTCCCACGCGCGGCGGAGATCTACCGGCCACCACACAACGATGGCGTAGGCCAAGTCGCCTACACCGAGCCAGGGCGGGGAGCCCGAACTCGCGAAGGGCTGATGATCGATGAGGTAGATCGGCCCATCGCCGTCGATCGGGGCGAGGATGTTGGTCGGGTTGAGATCGCCGTGCGTCCACGTGAAGCCCTCGGGGTCGGCAATGCGGGCCGTGCGGGCGATGGCACTCTCGTGAATCAGGCGGTGCGCGGTCTCGCGATCATCGGCCGTGAAGCCGGTCTTCATCGCCTCAAGCAACGCGTCTTGCCCGGCACGTGCGCCTGAGAACAGGCGCTCCGCTTCGACACTCCCGGGCGGTTGCTGGGGCCAGTGATGCGCATGGAGTTTTGCCGCTGCTTCAACGAGTGCGCGGCCATACCCCAGCGTCGGCTCGATCACCTTCTGATCACGGTGCGTGGGAGCATGGTCGTCCAGGAGCAGGTTGTAGTGCGTTGCGTCCGCGTCTGCATGATGGCAGCGCACCAGGGGCGCGTCGGCGAGTCCGACAAACGCCCGTGTGTAGTAGTCCACCTCGGCGCGGCCGAACGTCGTGGCCGACGCGATCTTCAGGTGCACTCGCAATGGCACGGGCTCACCCTCCAGCGAGACCTGCACCTGGGCGTGTGAGCCCCAGTTGCTGTCGCGAGACTGTGAACGCGTGAACGAGAGCACACGCCGCCCGAGAGCGAGTTCGATCCAGTCTTGGGTGATATCGCTGGCTTGGTGAAGGACGGGGGCCGCGCTTTTCATCGCCCGATGGTAGTGACTATCGTGACCACTATGCCAAGGACTCCGCGCCAGGTCGTCGAGTTGTGGGTTGCAGCGTTCAACGCCTGCGATGCGGAGGCCGCGGCCGCCCTCTACGCGATCGACGCGGTGAACACTCAGTGTGCAGCAGGCCCCCCGGTGGTCGGGCGCGAGCGGACCGAGCCGTCCGTCGCGGTGTTCGGACGCGTGTGAGCGAGTTCTTCCGGGCGAGAACGGCAGTCGCTGAAAACTCGCGCGTCTGCCCGAGGGCAGGGCATGAGGCGGGAGCGGCCTGCCCGGCACCGGACTTGCCGCCAGCACTTCGGGGCGATCGTGTGACTACCGGGCCGGCTCGCTCGCGCCGAGTTCCTCCGCCCAGTTGAGGATCACGCGGATCACGGGCGGTTCCTTCTCCCACGCGGCGTTCTCGACCATCAGGAACCCGCCGCCTTCGAGCACGTCGAAGCTGCCCCCTGTGCTGGCACGGAGGTTCCGTTCCTTCGTCGAAAACAGGAGCACCGGGTCCGACACGATCGGGGACGTCCCGGTCAGGTCGAGCGTCACGGCCATCATGTCTCTGTTGGCGTTCAGGAAGAAGAGCCGCTTCCCGTCTCTCGCAAACCGCGGCAAGATCCCGCCCTCAGAAGATACCTGAACGTTCGGCCCGCTCGCCCCCATCGGCCCCAGAAGTACCTCGGCTCGTCCCGATTCGGCCGAGGTGTACGCGAGCCACTTCCCATCGGGCGAGATACGGGCGTCACTCTCGTCCGCCGAACGGTTGCGCACAGGCCTGAACGTTCCCTTGGAGTAGTCGTACATCTGAATGTCGCGGTTGTTCGTGGTGCCACCGCCGATGTACTCGACCAGCAACCCCGATCGATCGGTCAGTTCCTGAAGCGGGATGATGAAGTTGTCCGTCATCTCTGTGCCCGGGAGTGGAGTCGGCGCGTCCGTGCCAGCAGGCAAGCGCACGAGTGTCATCGCGCCTGCGGGACTGACAAAGTTGAACATGAGCGACGTTCCGTCCGTGGCCCACACCGGCGCGTAGAACTCGCCTTCGGAGCACACGCGCGATTTGGAACGACGCTCGAGATCGAGCACCCAGAGTTCCAGTCTGGTGTGCAGGGTCGTGAATGCCGCCTTGCGGCCGTCGGGGGAGATGAAGGGGACCGAGTTGTAGTTGTCGAGCGTCTCGAGCAAGGGCGTTACCTTACCGGATTCGTCCACTTGGACAAGGCGCAAGTTAGCGCCGAAGCGTCCGCCGGGCACGTACGCGAAAGATCCGCTGATGGAAGCCCCGACGTACGCGGAGTCCTGCCACTGATCAGTCCGCACGCCCTCGAGGGCGACTTTCGGATCACCGACGATCACGCCCCGCATGGGATCGAACGCGGCAGACATAACGGTCGTGCCGCGCATGAAGATCAGTCGATCGGGCGCGATGAGACGGGGCTCCGTCGCCGCGCGCAGCACGGTGCGTACCGCGCCGTCCTCGAGCGAGACAGCCAGCAGGCAGAAACTCTCGGTCGTGGGGCCGTCCCACGCGGTCGCGAGTACGTAGTCGGCTCCGGGCACGCGCGCGGGCACATCGAACGCGAGCACGGGCTTGCCCTGCTCGAGCGGCTGGGTGTCGGTGCCGGCCTTGGCGAGGCGCACCGGAGTACCGCCCTCGGCGCTGACACGCCAAAGTCCAGACTGAGATGCCCCCCAGACAATCGTTCCGTCATCGAGCCACGCGAACGACACGAAGTTCGTCACGTCACAGATCGAGAGCGTCGGCCCGCCCGCCGCGGGCATCTTCAGCAGGCGGCCCTTCGCGACGAACCCAATCCACTGTCCGTCGGGGGAGAAGAACGGCGCGGCGCACCCCTGCGTGTTCGCGAGCACCCGCGATTCGCCGCTCGCGAACTCCCGTACGCAAAGATGCGGGGTGTTGTCGGCGTTCACCATGTACACGATCCGATCGCCGCCCGGGCTGAACGTGACGCCAACTCCGGACCCCACGAACCGCGGCAGCGTGTACCCCGCGGGCGGGTCGATGGTGAACCTCACCACCTGCTTCGCGCCCGCCTCGTCAACCTTCGCACCCCCCAGCCCCACGCGCCCGGACCACAGCGGGAAGGTACCGCCGACGAGCGCGATCGCGCCGGCGAGCACGAGCGGAATCGCCACGGACCGCGCGCGGCGTCCCGCGGCCGCGACATCCTGACCACCGAGCGGCTCCGCGGCTGCGCGCTGGAGTTCCAGTCTCGCGTCCGCGATGTCGTGCACCCGGTTCTTCCGGTCCTTCACGAGGCAGTTCGCCAGCAACTCGCGCACGCGGCGGGGCGTGCTCGCGGGCAGCATCGACCAGTTCGGCGCACTGTGGAGGATCGCGCCCAGCGAATCGGTGACTGTCTCGCCGGGGAACGGGCACGCGCCGGTGAGCATTTCGTAGAGCACGCAACCGAACGAGAAGATGTCCGAGCGTTTGTCGACCGGCTTGCCGCGGGCCTGCTCGGGGCTCATGTACCCAGCGGTGCCCATGATGACGCCGGGGATCGTGGGCGAATGGCGAGCCGGGGAAACGATCGTCGGCGCGTCCGCCTGTGGCACCGCGTTGGTTGTTGACGGCGAACCGTCGGCGGTGCGTGCGAGACCAAAGTCGAGCACCTTGACCACGCCCTCGTGCGTGACCATCACGTTGCCCGGCTTGAGGTCGCGGTGGATCACGCCCTTTTCGTGAGCGGCTTCCAGCGCGTCCGCGATCTGCTTCGCGACGGTGATCGCGTCCGCGACCGCGAGCGGCCCCGCGGCGAGTCGATCGGCGAGCGTTTCGCCTTCGATGTACTCGAGGATCAGGTACTGGTGCCCCTCCGACTGCTCGAACCCGTGAATGGCCCCGACGTTGGGATGGTTGAGCGACGCGAGAACCTTCGCCTCACGCTGGAAGCGTGCGAGTCGATCGGGGTCCGCCGCGAGATCGACGGGCATCGTCTTGATCGCAACCTGACGGTCGAGTTTGGTATCGGTCGCGAGGTACACCACGCCCATGCCGCCACGGCCGAGTTCCTGTTCGATCTTGAATGGGCCAATAGTGGCGGGGTGCATGAGCGGGGAGTGTACGGGCGGTACGCGGCACCGAACCTTTGGAGCCCTCCCGGAGCCGACTGACGCCGAGGGCCCGCACCCACACCCTAACGCCCTCCAAGAAAACCTGATGTCGTCCTGTTCCCCCGATTGACCGGGGAGAGAGCCGCCGCGAGATCGCTCTTTTCGTCTGCCGACGCCTCTCGCCGCCGGGTATCCTCAACCCAATGGCCCAGATTCTCATCTCCGGCGGGCGCGTCATCGATCCCGCCTCGAACACAGACAAAGTCCTCGATATCGCGATCGATGGCGGCGTTATCGCCGCCATAGGCCCGAAGCTGCCGCAGCCCGCGGGGTGTTCCCACATTGACGCTCGGGGCTGCATCGTTGCCCCGGGGCTCATCGACCCGCACGTTCACCTTCGTGAGCCAGGGCAGGAGCACAAGGAGACCATCGCCACGGGGACACGGGCCGCGATTGCCGGCGGATTCACCTCCGTCTGTTGCATGCCCAATACCTCACCCGCGCTGGACTCACCCGAGATCGTTCGGTTCGTGTACGACCGGGCGCACCACACGGGGAGCTGCCGGGTGTTTCCCGTTGCCGCCGCAACCAAGGGCCGTCGCGGGGAGGAACTGACGGAGATTCAGTTGCTCTCGTCGGCCGGCGCGGTAGCGTTCTCCGATGACGGGGACTGCATCGCGTCCGCCGGGATGATGGCGAAGGTGCTGACCAACGTGGCGGCGACCGGGCGCGTGTTCATGCAGCACTGCCAGGAGCCCACGATGACGAAGGGCTCGGCGATGCACGCGGGGGCGGTTTCGGCGCGGCTGGGGCTGGGCGGTTGGCCCCGCGAAGCCGAGGAGATCATCGTTGAGCGTGACGTGCGGCTTGCGCGACGCTCGCGTGCCCGGTACCACGTTCAGCACATCTCGTCGGCCGAGACGATCGACATCATCCGGCGTGCCCGCGCATCCGGGGTCGAGGTCACAGGGGAAGCAACCCCCCACCACCTCCACCTGACGCACGAGGCGTGCGACAACTACAACACAATGGGCAAGGTGAACCCGCCGCTGCGCGAGCAGCGGGATGTGGACGCGCTGCGTTTGGGCATCGCGGACGGCACCATCACCGTTCTCGGCACGGACCACGCCCCCCACAGTTTCGATGAGAAGTCGTTGCCCTTCGAGGAAGCGCCGTTCGGGTTCGTCGGGCTCGAGTCCGCGCTGCCGCTGTACGCGGAGGCGCTGGTTCACACCGGCCTGATCAGTTGGGCGAGGTTGATCTCGCTCCTCACGATCGAGCCAGCGAAGCTGTGCGGCTTGGATACGCTCGGCCTCGGGAAGCTGACCGCCGGTGGGCCGGCGGACGTAGTGGTCATCGATCCCGAGGCATCGTGGACGCTGACGCGCGAGACGCTCGCGGGTCGGAGCTGGAACACGCCATTCCTCGGCCGCAAGCTCAAGGGAAAGGCCAGAAACGTGATCGCCGGCGGCGTCGCACGGGTCTAAGCCGCGCACAGCATCCGACGAGAACGCTCAGCATGCTTCCCGGCGCGGCCCACAGACGTTCTTGATGCGTTCGAGCGCGGCCCGGCGATGCGCACCGACGGCGCTGCGCGACACGCCGAGCACAAGCCCGGCCTGCTCTTCGGTGAGCCCCTTCACTTCAGTCAGTAGGAGCACCTCGCGTTGGCGTTCGTTTAGGCCGCGCCAGCATTCCTGGATCTGCGGTGCGCCGACGTCGCGGCGGGGCGCGTCGGGCGTGTCCTGGGCGTCGAGTTCCTCACGCCAGACAGAGCTGCGGCGCTCGCGGCTAACCCAGGTGCACGCGACGTTGTGAACGATGGTGAGCAGGAGGGAGAGGCTCTGCGAGTCCTCGATGCCGCGGTACCGCAGCAGGCGCATGACGGCCTCCTGCGCAATGTCCTCGGCGAGGGCGTCACCCACCTTGGATCGCGCGAAGGCGACCAGGCGTGGGTAAGCATCGGTGAGCATGGCGATGTGGGCTTCGAGGCAAGACATGACTCGCGCTCCTTCACCTGGCGCGCCGGCGGCGCGTGGGTGGGACGGCTTGGAGCTTCCTTGCGAGTGTTCTGCACCGGGCGGCCTTGCCCGATGCGACGGAGACGAGGGCGTCGAGGGCACCATCCAGAAGGACGCTGGCGCGTCCCATCAGCATGGCTACCTCACCTGGACCGAGCCGCTGCTCGGCTGCGTACTCCATGAAGAGGGCAAGGCGAAGACGTGCCCTGCCGGGCTTCTCAGGGTACACGGAGGGGAGAGATTCTGCGAGTGATTCATCGACGAGTGAGAGGTGACGCAAGAACTGCGCGTTGAGGCGAGATGTCCGGTCCAACCAATCGAGCACCGGGTTCGCTTCATCCGCATGGTGTCCATCGGCGGCACCACCCCGTGAGGGATGAGCGACGCGCGATATAACCGCGTGCGGACTCGGGGGAATCTCCTCGGACGGGGGTTCGCGATCGATGAACACGTTTCACCACCTTCTTCGAGCTCCCCCCCGCGGTCGCCACCACGCGTCGCGGGAGGGTCCACCAATGACTCGATCCCAAGCGCCGGGCGGCCCTATTGGGGCGGCCCGGCAAGCAGGAGAAGCGGAGAATCGCGGCGAGGGGTCGAGTCCCTTCGAACCCAGAGGGCCCGCGCGGTCCTTGCGCTGGCTCTGCCGCGAGAGCGTCCTTGCTCTCTGTGCCGTCCTGAAAGGCCGACCGATCCCGGGCAGAGGTCGGTCAGCCTCGAAAGAGGAGGAGTCGAAGGTGAGTCGACGAACCCGCTCGTCGTCATGCCGTCCTTGGCAACCTCACACGCGACTCCACCAAACTAACCTCGCCCGCTCGATTTCTGCCATCGGGTGCTCCACCTATTTGCAGCAAACTCAAGTGTTTACGCGATTTGAACCGCGCAACTCTTTCGCATACCCCTCGAAAAACACTGCAAATGCGGGCACTTTCCACCACTGGACAAGTTATCCACAGCCGTTCACAAGATCCCAAGCAACTGCTAACCAGAGGCTTGCGCACAATCCTCGGGGATCTCATTGCCCTGCACCGGGGAAGGGCATAGCCGCGCCTACTGGAAGGTCAGCCCCTGCATCTCTACTGTCCGGTGTTCGCGACGCACAACGCACCAACCCAAAAGGGGCACTTACTCATGGCTATTCGCATCGGCATCAACGGCTTCGGACGCATCGGTCGCCTGGTCTACCGCATCGCCGCGGAGCACGGCATCGAGATCGTCGCGGTGAACGACCTCGTCCCCGCGGACAACCTGGCGTATCTGCTGAAGTACGACACGATGCACCGCCAGTTCATGCTCGGCGGCAAGCCCGCGGACATCTCGGCGACCGAGACTTCGTTCACGGTCAACGGCAAGACCACGAAGACGATGAGCGAGAAGGACCCGGGCAAGCTCCCGTGGAAGGACCTGGGTGTGTCCTACGTCCTCGAGTCCACGGGCCTCTTCACCGACCTCGAGAAGGCCTCGCTGCACGTGGCCGCCGGCGCGAAGCGCGTCGTGATCTCCGCGCCGACCAAGAGCGAACCCGCTCAGGTTCCGACGCTGTGCCTGGGCGTGAACCACGAGAACTACGACCCCTCGAAGCACACGGTGATCTCCAACGCGTCGTGCACGACCAACTGCCTCGCCCCGATCGCGAAGGTGATCCAGGACGCGTTCGGGCTTGAGGAAGGCCTCATGACCACCGTCCACGCCGCGACGGCGACGCAGCCGACCCAGGACGGCCCGTCGAAGAAGGACTGGCGCGGGGGCCGCAACGCGTACCAGAACATCATCCCGGCGAGCACGGGCGCGGCGAAGGCCGTGACGCTGTGCATCCCGGCCCTGAAGGGCAAGCTGACGGGCATGAGCTTCCGGGTTCCGACCGCCGACGTCTCGTGCGTGGACCTCACGTTCAAGACGGCGAAGGACACGAGCCTCGCCGAGATCAATGCCGCGATGAAGACCGCGTCCGAGGGCTCGATGAAGGGCGTTCTGGGGTACACGGAGGAGGAGGTCGTTTCGAGCGACTTCATCGGCGACCGTCGCTCCTCGATCTTCGACGCGAAGGCGGGCATCGAGCTCAACAAGCGGTTCTTCAAGGTGGTGAGCTGGTACGACAACGAGGCCGGCTACTCCGCTCGCTGCGTGGACATGATCAAGCTGATGGCGTCGAAGGACGGCATCGCCTGATCTGCATCTGATACCGAACACAGAACACCCGCTGAGAGGCGGGTGTTTTGATTGGAGCCCACACCATGCCGGTCACGGAAGCACAAGCCCATTCGTTTGCCGCGAGTTGGTACGCCGCGTGGAACGCCCACGACCTCGACGCCATCATGTCCCACTACGACGGTGGGATCGAGCACTCGTCGCCGTTCATCAAGCGGTACAACGGCGTGGACGACACGAGCATCAGGGGCATCGCCGGCGTGCGCGACTACTTCCGCCGGGCCCTGGAGCGCAACCCCACGCTGCGGTTCGACCCGCTCTACATCACGGTCGGCCTGGAGAGCGTGATCCTGGTCTACAAGCGGATGACCGGGGACCTCGCCGCGGAGGTATTCTTCTTCAACCCCGCGGGCAAGGTCACGCGCTCGGTCTCCCACTACCACCTCGTCGGGTCGTGAGCGCAAAGAGAAGGCCGCCCTGTTTCCAGAGCGGCCTCTTGTCAAGCTGATGAGAGAACTCAGGCGTTCTCGTCGGACGCCTCGGGCTCCGCGGCGGGAGCGGCGGCGGCGGCCACGGCCGGGCGCTCGGCCCGCATCTTGGCCTCGATCTCGAGTTCCTTCTGAGCGTCCTGCGCGGTCACTTCCTCGGCGGTCATGTGATCGCAGCGGAGGATCATGGTGCGGAGGAGCTTCTCCGACAGATTGCAGTCACGCTCGATGTGCGCGATGTCGGGGCCGGGGGCGGAGAAGTACGCGAGGATGTACACCCCGCGCTTCTGGCCCGCGATCTCGTAGGCGAGCCGACGCTCGTCCCACTTCTTCATCGCGAGGATCGTGCCGTTGCCGCGGGCGATGACCTCGCGGATGTGAGCGATCGCTCCGCTGAAATCGGACGCGACAGCCTGGCTCAACAGGAACATGGCCTCGTACGTGTAAGTGCGCTTCTCTGCCATTGCTACTTTCCTTTCCCTGCCCGGGTGGGCCTGTGGAGCAGCCGCTTTCACGCGGCCTGCTCCGGCCCCTGGTCGCCCTTGTCGGGTCGACCCGGGCCGGACTTCTCTTTCTTGGGGTTCAAAGACTTGGGTTTGGGGGATCCACCATCGGGGCCGTTGAACGCGTTCATCGCGGCGGCGAGCCCCTTGGTGACAAATGCCTCCGCCGCCGACGTCGCGCGGTCCAGCGCCGGCGTCAGCAACGGTTCTTCCTCGGACGCGAACGGAGCGAGCACGAAGTCGGCCTGATCCATGAACGACGGCTTGCCGCCGTCGGGCTGGAGACCGACGCCGATGCGGAGCCTGGGATACTCGTCGGATCCCAGAGTCTGCTGGATGTGCGAGAGGCCGTTGTGGCCCCCCGCGCCGCCCTTGGGGTTGATGCGAATCTTCCCGGTCGGGAGGTAGAGCTCATCCACAACGACGAGCAGGTCGGCCTTGAGGTCCACCTTGAAGAACCGCACGGCTTCGCCCACGGCGAGTCCGGATCGGTTCATGTAGGTGGTGGGCTTCATCAGCAGACACCGCTCGCCGCCGATCGACGCCTCGGCCGTCGCCGCGTTGAACCTCGCCTTCAGAACCTCGCGCGGCGCGTGGCGTGCCAGCAGGCGGTCAACCACCATGAACCCGGCGTTGTGCCGCGTTCTGGCGTATCTGCCCTCTGGATTGCCAAGGCCGACGATGATCTTCATGCGATGCTCGACGATGCGTTCGGTGAGGCTCGTGTCCGGTTCGGATTACTTCTTGGGAGCGGGCTTGGCCGGAGCAGCGCCCTTCGCGGGAGCAGCGCCAGCAGCGCCCTTCGCAGGAGCAGCACCCGCCGCGCCCTTCGCCGGAGCGGCACCGGGCTTGGCGGCGGCGCCATCCTCGGGCTTCTTGGCGGTGAGCACTTCGGGGGTCGCGCCGGCAGCGGTCGCGGCGGTGGCCTCGGCCGTGACGATCTCGGCCTGGATGACGATCTGCGCCACCATGCCGTGCGAGTCGGTCAGAAGCTTCATGCCCGCGTTGGGGAGCTTCACGTCGCCCGCGGTGATGCCGTTGCCGACATCGAGGTCGTCGACGCGAACCTCGATGAAGTCGGGGATTTCGAGCACGAGGCACTCGATCTGCAGTTCGTTGATCGGGTGCATCAGGATCGCGCCGGCCTGCTTCAGGCCCTTGGCCTCGCCCACGAGGTGGATCGGCACGCTGGTACGGACGCGCTCGTTGAGATCGACGCGAGCGAAGTCGGCGTGCACGATGTTCGTGCCCAGGTAATCGAACTGCAGGTCGCGGAGGAGAACCATCTGGCCCTCGTCCTTGTGCTTGGTGCCCGGCAGATCAAGGCGGAAGACCTTCTCGCCCTTCTCCACGTGCGTGATCGCTTCCTTCGCGTCCAGCGTGATGGACACCGGAGCCTCGCCGTGGCCGTAGACCACCGCGGGCAAACCGCCGGCGGCGCGGATCCGCTGGCTGTACCTCGAGCCGAGCTTCTCACGGGGCTTGGCCTTCAACGTCGGGGACTTCTCGTGCATTGCTTTCTCCAATCTTCAGAAACAGGTCAACTCGACCCTATGTGATGAGACTGTTTGACTAACGCTTCGCGCCCGCAGTCTTCTGGAACAGAGCGCTGATCGACTGATTGTTGTGGATACGCCGGATCGCCTCGCCCAGCAGCGAGCCAACGCTCAACTGAACGAGCTTGTGCTTGATCACATCACACCCCGCGTGCAGCGGGATGGTGTCCGTCACCACGACCTTGCTGATCGGGCTCGACGCCAGCCGCTCGAGGGCCGGCCCCACGAGCACCGGGTGCGTCGCCGCCGCGATCACATCCGTCGCGCCCCGCTCCATCACCAGCTTCGCCGCCTCGCACACGGTGCCCGCCGTCGAGATCATGTCGTCGAACATCAGCACCGTCCGGCCCTCGACCGAGCCGATCAGGTTCGTCGTCGACACCTTCGACCCCGAGATCCGACGCTTGTTGATGATCGCCAGCTCGCCGCCGAGCAGGTTCGCCATCGCCTCCGCGACCTTCACGTTGCCCACGTCCGGGCTCACCAGGCACAGGTCGCCCAGCTGCTGACGCATCCCCGTGAAATAGTCCACGAACACCGGCGTCGCCGAGAGGTGATCCACCGGCAGGTCAAAGAACCCCTGGATCTGGGCCGCGTGCAGGTCGATCGCCAGCACCCGGTCTGCGCCCGCCGCGGTCACGATGTTCGCAACCAGCTTCGCCGTGATCGGCACACGCCCCTCATCCTTGCGATCCTGCCGCCCGTACCCGAAGTACGGCGTCACCACCGTCACTCGGGCCGCGCTCGCGCGCCGCAGGCAGTCCAAGAAGATCAGCAGTTCCATGAGGTTGTCGTTGACCGGCTCGCTCGTCGACAGGATCACGAAGCAATCCCGCCCACGCACGTCCTCGTCCAGCTTCACGATCAACTCCCCATCCGGGAAGCCCACCGTGTTCGCCAACCCCATCGGCAGCCCCAGGTGCTGACACACCCGCTCCGCCAACACCCGCGAGTTTCGCCCCGCGAATACCTTCATTCCGTACGTCGGTCCGTCCATGCCCTCAGCCTCCCCTCTTGGCTGAGCCGCCGCCGGATGAAACCCCGCCCCCGACCTTGAGGGCCCGTTCCTTGAAGACAGCATCGACACGTGCCAAGTCCTCCGGCGTATTGATCGACAGGACATCTTCGGGCGGAACGGCCTCGATCACCTCGACCCTTCGCCCAGACTTCAACAACAGCTCAGGTACATCCGTCAGGTAGTACTCCCCGCTCACCGCGTTCCGCGTCACGCGACCCAGCGCGTCAAACAGCGACCGCGTGTCAAAGCAGTAGTAACTCGGGTTCACTTCCCGGATCTTCAGCTGCTCGGGCGTGCACACCTTGTGCTCCACAATCGCCCTGAAGCCCCCCGCCGCGTCCCGGTCAATCCGCCCGTACCCCGTCGGATCATCGATCACGCTCGTCGCCAGCGTCGCCGCCGCGCCCGTGTCCCGGTGGCGCTTGAGCACCGTGTGCAGCGTCGCCGCCCGGATGAGCGGCCCGTCCCCGCACAACACAAAGGTCTCCCCGCTCGCACCCGCGAACAGCTCCCCAGCGCACTGCACCGCGTGCCCCGTCCCGAGCTGCTCCCCCTGCACCGCGTACCGAATCCCCTCGTACCCCTTCAACGCCTCGCGCACAAGCTCCTGCTTGTACCCCACCACCGCCACGATCTCCCCACACCCCGCCTCCCGACACGCATCCACCACGGCGCACACCATCGGCCGCCCGCCTACCTCAAAGACAACCTTGGGAAGATCCGAACGCATCCGCGTCCCCTTCCCCGCCGCCAAAATGATCGCCGTCGGTGCCTTGCCCATCGTCTTCACTTCGCGCTTCCGCTCACCCTGACTCCGCTTCCCCGGCAGCATCCCGCGGGCTCCCCAGCCGTGCCCACAAGAAGGAAAGCTGGTCGACCTGGACTCGAACCAGGACTAACAGAACCAAAATCTGCTGTGCTGCCTATTACACCATCGACCAAGGTGATTGCCCGTCATGGGCGCTGCGGCCGAGCGAAAGGCCTCCATCGTTTCACGCGCAGCCGAAGCCACGCGATCGTTCAAGCGGACCACTTCCAGCGGACCGCCGAACCAGGCACAATGCCCGATACCGAAACGGGGGCCGCGGCACAAACGCCCCACTTTCGTCTCTTCTCGAGACCCCCCGGGGGCGGAGCTGGACGTCCATCAAGCCGCGATGGGAACGCCCGCAGCCGCGCCTCGACCGGCTTTCGCCAGTTTCCGTCACGGCAAGCTCCTGCAGGGAAAGGAAGTGTACGGTGCTCCTCGCCCGAGTCAAACCACTTCCCCACTTACCCAACCAAATCCCTTCTTTCCCCTCCAACTACCCCTCCAACTCCTCTTCCGGATCCATCCCGTCCTCGACCCCCTCCTCGCCTTCTTCCCCCTCGCCACCCGCCACCCGCGGGGCCTCCACGCTCACCGCGTCCGCACTCACCACCTCGTAGCAGCTCGCCAGCAACCCCACCAGCGGGAACGCTGCCCCCACAAACGGGCTCGGCCCCAGACGCCGCAGCAACGGATGACTCACCACCGGCGGCTCGATCGGGATATCCATCGCGTGCAGCTCCGGCCCGATCTCCCAAAACCGCTCCGCTTCCTCATCCAGCGTGCGTGGCGTGATGTCCGACACCCCCGTGATCCGCTGCGGATACACCGGCGTCGCCCCCAACGCCGCGCTCACCACCGCCCGGCGATGCCGCAACCGCTCCAGCAGGTCCGGCCCATCCACCCCGCGGATCGAGAACATCAGGAACGGTTCCGCCGACAGCCGATCCGCGAACAGGTGCGCCACACAGCAAATGTGCTTGCACCACAACTCCGGTCCCCCACTCCCGTTCGCCGCCGCCATGTAGTCCGAGCAGGTGCACGACACGCTCACGTCCGCCGCTTCCGTCGGAAACAGCTTCAGCCCAAGCGGCACAAACACGTCCTCGATGTTCGCCGGCATCTCGCCCGCCAACAACTTCGCGGCATACACCGCCCCCTCCGTCAATCCCGCCACCACCCGGTCCCACTGCTCGGCCGAGAACGGAGCCATCTTGATCAGAGTCGAATACGCGCGCGTCGCGCGACCCTGAACCGACGCCTCGATCCGCCCCGCCACGTACCCCACCCGCTTGGTCTGACCGGACTTCGCGTACTCCAGCCCCTCCTTCATCTGGTCTCCGCCCGCCGCCAACTCCACCACCCGCGCCCACCGCTGCGCCGCCCAACCCGTCGACGCGAGCCCCTCTGAGTTCCCCAGTCGAATCCCGCCCCGCACACGCCGCGGCCTGACCAGCGGCGGCTTGGGCGCAGGCCCAAGGCGTCCACCAAACGGCGGCTTCTGCGCGGGGTCAGATTCGGGCGGAACGGGCTGTTGTGGGGTTTCTGGGTCCAAGCGCTAAGGGTCTGCACGCCGGGAGCGACTTTCAAGCCCCACGACGAACATGGTTCGCAGAGTTCACTTCGAGAAGAGGTCCTTCCAGAACTGCCGGAGGTTCGCCACAACCCCCTTCGACGCCTCGGGCCCCGCCGGCGGCGCACTTACCGGCGCCTCCGGGCTCTTGCGGGAGGCCGGCGCGATCCCCTGCTTCGACGGCGGCTGCGACCACCCGCTCCCCGAATCCCCCTGCACTCCCGCGAGGCTGTTTCGAACGAGCAGCAGGCAGTTCGGGCACCGCCCCGTGATCGGCTCTCCCTTGAGCTCCGTCTTGCACCGGATACAGCACAGGGACTGCTCGACGCGCTCCACGAGATCCTTCTCCGGCGTCGCACCCGGTTCCTCCACCTGCGTGCGTTTGCGCACCCCCGCGAGCGTCCCCAGGCGGTCGTAGTACGTCCCACCCGACTCACGCGTGTCCGCGATCTTGACCTCGCCCCCGCCGCGCGTCATCTTCGCGATCGCCTGCGTCAGGTCCGCCTGCCCGCGCGCCTTGGCGACCACCATGGCGTCCATCGAGGCAAATGCTTCCTCGACCGCACGCTGAAAGTGCCGCGCCGACTTGTATCGGAAGACCGGGTTCTTCGTCGTCGCACGCTCGATCACCTGCGCGATGCTCGTGCCGAGCTGTCCCATGATCTCCGCGGGCAACGGGGCCTCCGCATGGCACTGCTGCAGGTGGTCCGGATCGCCATCAAAGGGCGGTTCCCCCACCAGCATCTCGTACAGCATGATCCCCAGCGCGTAGACGTCGCTCCGAGGCGACACCTGCTTCTCCCACATCTCGGGCGCCATGTACACCGGCGTCCCCGCGATCCCCTTCACGGTGAAGTTCAACTCGCCCCCGGCCTTGAAGCACGCCAGCCCAAAGTCCGTCAGCACCGGCGTGCCGTCCATCGCAAGCAGCACGTTGCTCGGCTTGATATCGCGGTGCACGACGCCGTTGTCGTGCAACTCCCCCACCGCCGCGCACAGCGATTCCATCACGACCCGCGTTACCGCTGGCGAGAGGCGCTCGCACTTGTGCATCAACTGCGACAGCGTGGGACCTTCGACGTACTCCATCACGAGAAACGGCACGCGCTCGATCACGTCGGCGTGAAGAACGGCGTTCAGCCCCTTGTGGTGGATCGCCGCCGCCGCCCTCGCCCCCTCCAACAACGCGCCGAACTCCGGGTCGTCCTCGTCCGCGGCGAGATTCAGCAAGAACTTGACGGCCACGTCGCGATTCAGGAGTTCGTGCCTCCCGAGCCACACGACACCCATGCCGCCCTGCCCGATCTGGCGCACGAGCTGCACCGCCCCCAGCCGCTTGGGCACGGCGATCACCGGCCGCGCAGCCCCCGCGTCACCCTGCGTGGGTTCATCGCACCCGGACCGACTGATATGCACCGTTTCATCCGAATCCATATCCAACCCGAAGGCGCTCCTTCATCCCGACCCGCAAAGCCTATCAGCCCAAGCCCGCTCCGGCACTGGCCGGCTCACTCTGCCCCTCCCCGCACACGCAAGGCCCGCAGAATGCTCTCCCGCTCACCCCGCCGATCCACCCCGTGGACCTCAGCTTGGCGCGCGAGCTGAAACGCGAGATTGCCCTCGATGCAGCGGTCCGAATCGCCCAGCTCCCAAGAGATGATGCGCTGGACCGAACCCACCGCCAGAATGGCCCGCTCCTGCCGGTTGATCGCCAGTTCCCACACCGGCTCATCAGTCAGCCGCACCGTCGCCAAAATCGTCAGCCGCTCCCGATCCCATACGTTGAGCGTGCCGGCGCGGTCCAGGGAAACCACCACCCCCTCCTCCGGCCAGTCCTCCAGCCCCGCGATCGGGTTCGCATGACCCGACACCGAAGTCACGACCCGGCCTGCAACCACATCGAGCAGCGTCAGCAGGCCATCGTCGTTCCCCACCAGCAGCCGCTCCTTCGAGAGCCACACGACGCGCCGCACCGGGCGCAGCCCGAGTTCGATCCGCATCGGCGTCCCACCCGAACGCGGTTCCCAGACCACAACCACCCCCCCCGAACAGCCGACCGCGATCCGTGTCCCCGTCGCGTCCAACGCCAGCTTGCCCACCCGCTGCAACTCACCCAGCGACGCCGTCACGATCGGCAACATCGTCCCCGTGTCGCCGAAGATCAGTTCACCTCGTGAAGTTCCTACACACCACACCCCCGCACGCAAGTCAACTTCCACCGAGGTCGCCGGATTGACCGAAACTCGCAGCTCCCCCTCCGCCCTCCACGACGGATATCCCCACCGTCGCAATACCCCGTCGTACCCCACCGTGAACGCAATTCCCCTCGATTCGTCGATGCTCAGCGCCGAGGCGTACTCCCGGTGCGCCGTGTGCACAACTTCGGTGTCCCGGGACTTCAACTCAACCACCCGGACCTGCCCGATGTTGTTGCTCATCGCCACGTGGGCATCCCGCAGCGGCTCGATGTCCGTCGGAATGATCCCAAACGTTCCCTCCGTCTCGAGCTCCGTCCTCGCCGCCCCCAGATCCCGTGGCCACGCCTTCAGCACCCCGCGCACATCGACGCTGTACAGCCGACCCCACTGAGGCCCATCCGCCAAGACGAGAATCTCACCCGCGTGCCCGCTCGCTCCCGCGACCGGCCGCCCTGTCTCCAGATCCACGCGCGAAATCCGCTGCTCGTTCGTCGGGGAGTACAACCGCCCGTCTACCGAGAACCTCCCACCGCCACGCGCCACCGAACTGCGAATCTGCACCGCTTCCAAGTCCGCCTCACGCGGCACCAGCCACGGCCTCCCGCCCAGCAACACCGCGACCAACCCCTGCACAGGATCCACCGATAGACTCGTGAACAGATGCCCGTGATGCAACTGCGGCCCATTCCCCTCCGGGGTCTCGATCGTCTTCACCAACCTGTGCTCCGTCGAGTCAATGGCCCGGTGATACAACCCGTTCTCCAGCGTCTGAAACCACAACCCGCCGTCACGGTCAAATCCCGCAGCACGGATCGTCAGGTTCGGTTCCACCACCGTGGCCTCCCCCGTCTGCAGGTTGATCAGATCAAGCCCCCCCGCCTCCCGCTCGATCACCAACTCAGACCCATCCCACGAATGCCTCGCGTGAACCCCACGCAGTTCTCTTCCGACATCCACCCGCATCAGCCGCGCGCGTGCCGGAATCGACCACCGCTCAACACCCGGCGGATCTCCCAAGTCCACCACGATCAGATGCGTCGCGTCGTCGCACACGTACACCCTGTGCGCACTGGGGTCATGCTTCGGCGAATACGCCCAGAATCTCTTCTCCGACAGGTCAATCGGATCCAGTTCCCGCACGACACCATCCGCCCCGCACCAGACCACAGAGTCCCGCCCCACCGCGATCGACGCCCCCCGCACCAGCGAACTCGGCCTGCTCGTCACCAGGCAGGGGTCACGAAAGTAAAGCTCCCGAAGCCCCCACAGAGCGGCGCGTCGATGCGCTGACATAGAGCCAGTTTCACCACCCTCGCCGACACTCGCGAAAACCTGTTCCCACAGCATCCCCTCGCCGGTGTGCACGACCCCCGCCGCCGCCAACTGCCTCCCCAAATCAACGCGGCTCTTCGCCAGCGCATCCTCCAGCCGATCCACCGCCTCATCCGCACGCCGCTTCTCCTTGCTCGCCTCGATGTACAACGACTGAGTCCGTTGGTACAACAACCCAAACCGCACCGCGCCTACAGCCACCAACCCCATCGCAACCCCACCGACCACCACGTACCGCCAGTGCCGCGCCGCCAACCGCTTGAGCGTCCGCCCCACCGGCTCCGCTCTCGTGTCGATCGGTTCCCCCGCCAGAAAGTGCCGCAGATCCGTCGCGAGCAAGAACAGCGACTGGTACCGGCGCGCCGGATCCTCCTCCAACGCCCGCTCCGCAATCACCGCAAGATCCGCGGCGATCCCCGGCACCAACCCCTTGAGCGACTCAGGACGCTGCTGCCGCATCGCCTTCAGGATCGCCCGTCGGCCCAGGTGTTCCTCAAACGGCCTCCGCCCCGCGAGCATCTCGTACAGAATCACCCCGAGCGAATACACGTCCGTACGCTGGTCAA
>JBIKMF010000006.1:0-30174 GCA_044359425.1 Phycisphaerales bacterium | reverse complement strand
TGGTGTGGCTTCGAGGGTGACGGCGAGGGGGTACGTGCCGGGGGCGAGGGTGTCGTCGAGATCTGCAACGACTCCGAACGAGTTGTCGAGACCGAGGACGCGCATGCCGCCGGCCTTGGATCCGTTGAGCGAGACGACGGAGGAACCTCCGCGGGCGGGAGCGAGCAACTGGAAATCGGCGCGGCCGTCGGCGCGAGCGGCTCGGGGCGGGGGCTTGATCTCCTTGTCCGCGAAACGCAGGCTCTTGATCTCCACGGGGCACATCATGGCGGTGGTGGAGCCGACGCGGGCCTCCTTGAGCTTGACGAGTACGGGAAGCTTTCCGCCGACGGAGACCGCGGGACGGGTGAAGAGTTCGAAGACGGGGGCCTGTGCCGCGAAGCGCGCGTGGTCTTCCTTGGAGAGCACGCCGTCGAAGTGGGCGCGCTCGATGAGGTCGCCCCAGCCTTCGCTCCAGGGGTGGGCGTGATCGCCTTGGATGGCGAGCGCCGTGGCGATGATCTTCTGATACTGATCGGGGGCGAGTGTGCCGGCGAGGACGCGGGACATGAGTTCGTCGGTGATCTTGACTGAGCGCATGGGGTCGGCGAGGCGTCCCTCCCAGAGGAGAAGGCCGAGGGGCTTGTACTTGTTGATGTCGCTCCCGGTGATCGCGGCGTAGGAGACGACGCCGAAGGGAACGAGCGAGGTCGCGACGAGGAGAAGTCCGGCGGCGGCGAGGACGGGCATGCGTTTGCGGACGCCCGTGCGTACGGCCTTGTCGCGTTTGAGGCCCGCGCCGCATTCGGGGCAGGTCACGCACTCGGGGTAGACGCCGTCGAGATCGAATGCGCACCAGGAGCAGACGGGGTGGTCGTTGATGCGACGGCCGCGGAAGCCGAAGATGGCGAGAAGGACACCGCCGAGCAGCGTCGCGAGCAGCAGGATGAGTACCGCCGGGAGCATGCGTCACCTCTGGATGGGCCCCTCCGAGAGGGGCGATCATAGGGATGCGCAGGGGCGGCTCAGCCGTCAGCCTTCGCGGACGACCCCAACGAGAACCTCACGCCACCAGGATTCCGGGGGCGTGGAGTAGGGGCGGAACTTCTCGGTCGAAGCGGTTTCGTCGCTGTAGAGGTACGCGCGGTGGCGCCCGAGGGACTGGGCGACGGGGGAGTCGATGAGGTGGGTGGAGTCGGAGCCGGACATCTGGAAGACGACGCGCCAGGAGAACTCGCGGAGGGTCTGGCGGCTGAGGTAGCGTTCGAGGTTGTTGACGGCGTCACACCAGATGATGGTGTGGATGCCGAGGGTTGGACCGTCGCGCGCGATTCGGCCGAGGAGGTCGGCGGGCTTCTCTTGCTTGTCGGGGTCTGAGGAGAAGTCGAAGTCGTCGCCCTTGCGGAGGTCGCGGAAGCGTTGGAGGCCGTGGACGAAGAGGAAGACGGGCGGGCGGTTGGCGTGCGGGTCGGCTTCGCGGGCCTTGAGTTCATCGCCGACCTGCTGAAGGACGGCGGCGAGGTCGATGACATCCCCCACTCTCGCGTGGTCGCCGAGTTCGCGGGCGAGCTTGCGGAGAGCGGGGGCACCTTCGTCGTCGTTGCGGGAGGCGTCGAGGACGAAGACGCGGGCTTGTTCGCCCTGCGCGCGAGAGTGCGCGAGCACGGAGACGCAGCCGACGAGTTCCATGGAGGCGGCGGCGTCTTCCTGTTGGCCCACGATGAGGAGGTTCGCCGCGCCGCGACGGTGGAAGACCGCGGCGGAGGGATCCTTGATGGAGATGGCTTCGCCGAGCCACATGTGGGGGGCGTTGGGGAGGGAGCGAGGCCAGTTGCCTCGGATGGCGGAGGCGAGGGCCGTGTTGGCTGTGGCGTGCGCGGGAACAGCGCCCTCGAAGACGATGGGGGGATCGCGTCTGAGGTTGCGCTGGTCGGCGCGGCGGGAGATGTCGGCGAGCGCGGCTTCGCGCTGGTCGTCGGAGAGCCAGACGATCTGGAACGGGGAGTTGCCCTCGATGAGACCGCTCTGGTCGTTGTAGATTGCTTCGCCGGGCCGGGTGAGGAGGCGCGGGGCGGTGTTGTCCTCGCTCATGATGAGGTACGAGTCCTGCTCGCTGCTCTGGAGCGCGATGCGGATCGCCATCTGGCCGATGGTGCTGCGGGCGATGGAGAATGCGCCGCCGAGGGTCTGGGAGCCGAGGATCAGGTGCATGCCGAAGGCGCGGCCCTGGCGAACGAGGCGGTCGAGGAGAAGGGCGGCTTCCTGCGCGAGGCGGTCGTCTTCGACGAAGAACTCCTGGAACTCGTCGACGGTGAGCAGAACGCGCGGCATGCGGGTGGTGGGGTTGGCGCGGCGGAAGCCCGCGATGTCCTGGACACCGGCGTCGCGGAAGATCTGGCCTCTGCGGGTGAGTTCCTGATCGAGGCGTTTGAGGACGCTGAGGCCGAACTCTCGCTCGCTCTCGACGGCGACGACGCGGGCGTGCGGGAGGGAGAGGGCTGCGTATGCGCGGAACTCGACGCCCTTCTTGAAGTCGATGAGGTAAAACTCGACCTCGTCGGGGCTGTACCACTGGGCGACATTGGTGATAAGGACGTGGAAGAGGGTTGACTTACCCGAACCGGTGCGACCGGCGACGAGGGCGTGCTGGGCCATGCCGCGACCGAGGGTCATGTACTGCAGCTTGCGGGCGCCGGCGCGGCCGAGGGGGATGCGGAGTTCTTCGGCGGAGTTGAGGGACCAGAAGGAACCTTCCGGTGGCGCGACGGTGGAATAGGGAACCTGGACGCGCGCGGAGTCCTTAACGAGGGCGCCGACAGCGGTGAGCAGGGACGTAAGACGGTCTCCCGTGGGCGCGGACTCGAGGGTGAGCGCGGAGTCGGCGAGCGTGGGGTCCTTGATGCGGAGGGAGCCGTCCTTCCAGTGAAGGGGGAGGGCGGTGCGCTCGAGTTCGGTCAGCAGCGACGCGAAGGGGCCGCGTTGCTTTGGATCGGCGGCGATGAGGGTGTAGACCCCGCATCGTGGGCCGCTGGCGATGATGCCCTGGAGTCGTTTCATCGCGACTTCGGAGAGGTTTGAGGGGTAATCGGCGAGGACGAGGAAGCGCAGGGGCTCTGCGACTTCGCCGGCCTGACGGTTGTAGTCCTGGATGGTTTCGTACTGGTTCCTCAGGTACTTCTGGATCACGTGCTCCATGTGTTCCGTGAGGTCGGTGAGGCGTTGTTCGATGTGCTTGGGGTCGGTCCAGATGCGGTCACCGACGACGAGAGGCTCGAAGTCGGCCAGGTGCATGAACCCGGCGAAACTCTCGCCCAGGCCGATGGGATCCACGATCGTGAGCCTGACCTTGCCCGGCGGGAACGAGGTGATCAGCCGGAGCATGGTGTTGGCGAGCACAGCGATGGCGGCGGCGCGGCCTTCTTGTGGAGCCTGAACGAGGAGCTGGCCCCGGGCGCGGAGATCGAGGCTGAGGGGCGCGTGGATCCGCGGGGGCCCGAGGTGCTGCGCGGGGGCGCGGACGGGTTCGGGGAGTTCGGACGCGAGCGGCGTGAGATCGATCGCCACTTCACCGATGAAGATCTCGTCCGGCGGCGATGCCGCGGCGGGAGGAGCGGACCAGAGCGGTGCGTCCCACGCGGGGCAGGCGGCGGCCGAGGCTTCGCGGGCGTGGGATTGGTGGGCGAGGAGTGACTGGGTCTGTTTGGAGAACGACGCGGCGAGGGCGGCGGTGGCGAGGGTGAGTGCTTCGCTGGCAGAGGCGACGGCGCGAGCGCGGGCGGCGCGGGTTGTGGCGGAGCGTTCTTCGCGTGAGGCTTTGAGCTGGGCGAGTTGGCTCGCGGCGGTTGAATCGAGGCGTTCGAACTGGGAGGCGCGGTGGCGTTCGAGGTCGGCGATGCGGTCGGAGTGGCCTCGGTCGAGCGCGGGGAACTCTTCGTTCTGGCGGGTCTCGATCTGCGTGCGTGCGGTCGCGAACTTGTCCTTGGCGCGGCTGATTTCGGCGGCGCGTTTGTCGGCGGCGGCCGAACCCTTGCGGGACTTCTCGTGGTCGGCGGCGACGCGGAGGCGGGAGGCGAGCGAGGCGACTTCGGCGGAGACCAGCGCGAACTCCTTCGCGGCGGGGGATACGCGGGCCCTCATGAGGGCTCGGATGACGGCGGTCACGAGGAACGCTACGGCGCCCGCGATGCCCACGGGGGTGAGCACACCCATCGGGATCTGCCGGCCCATCAGAAGGCCAACGAGGAAGGCGATCACGGCGGCGGCGGGCACGAAGCAGAGCACTGGAGTCCAGCGGGTCCAGACGGAGTTGGCCTTGCGCAAGAGCGCGTCGGTGGCGGCGCCGAGGCGCGCGATGGCGACGGCGAGGTCCTTGCCGATGCTCTCGACGGGCGCAGCGGGATCAGCGGTGGGCGGGGTCGTCGCGGCGTCGGGGAGGGCGTAGCCGCCCTTGGCGAGCGCGGTGGAGCAGGTCTCGCGGGTGCGAGCGCACTCGGCTTCGGATTGCTCGGCCTGCTTGGTGGCGGCGGCCCATTCCTGGTCGGCCTTGCGTTCGGCGGATTCGGCGACGGTATCGGCGAGCCATTGGCGTTCTTCGTAGTCCTTGTTGGCGCGGTCGATGAGGTCCTGCGTGCGGCGGCGGTGGTCGGAGAGCTCACGGTCGCGGGCGGCGACGGCGATCGAGATCTTGTCGGACCATTCCTTCTCGATCTGCTCGCGGCCGAGGGAGTGCCGTGCGGCGAGCGTGCGGGACTCCTTCGAGAACTCGGCGTCGATGGCCTCGATCTGGAGGCCGCACTCGCGTTCGGCGGTTTCGATGGCTTGTGTGCTGGCCGTATGCGCGGCGCGGGACTGATCGGCGAGAGCGCGCAGCGACGCGGAGGTCGACGCGGCGACGGCGCGGACCGTCTCGAGGCTTCCGAACGAGGGGGCGGGCTCGAAAGGCTGGGTGGGGTCTTCGGGGTCAGTCATCGCCGCACTCCCGTCTTGCTCTGTGGATGAGTTCTTCGAGTTGGTCAAGCCCCTTGGCGGCCGAGACCGTGGCGCCTTCGAGCGGTTCGATGTAGGCACGCTCGAAGCGGCGTCGGACGTCGTCGTCCCACTCGCCCTTGATGGAATCGAATCGGATGCGGAGCTTCTTCAGCGAATCGATGATGTTGGCCTTCGCGGCGTTCACGCTCACGGTGCGGCTCCTGGGGGAGCGGTGGGCTGATCCGGATCATCAGGCGGCGCATCGGTGGTCTCGGGCTGCGCGATGAGTTCGTTGCGGACCGCGAGGTAGCTCTCCAGGCTCGCGACCATCCGTTCGAGAAGGGCGATGGCGTGCGGGAGGTTGACGGTCACCGCGTCTTGGAGGTTGCGGGACGCGGACTTGGCCATGTGGGCCTGCTTCTCGAACGCGATCGCCCACCGTGCGGTGGCTTCTTGTCGGCGGCGGGCGGAGTCGAGCCGGTCGCGGGCGATGGCGAGCTGTCGCTGCTCGAAGACGACCGACGCCGGCTCGGGGGAGCGGATGAGTCGCTTGCGTTCGATCTCGAGCTTGCACCGCTGCACGTCGTCCTCGCGGCGGCGGACTTCCTTCTTCCAGTAGGCGGGGCGTTCGTGGTTCAGCCACTGCGAGACGCGGTTGATGTCGCCCTCCACCGACGCGAACGTCGTGCGGACGGCATCGATGAACTCGATGATCGAGCCCCGGGTCTCGAGGAGCGCTCTGGTTGACTGCACGTGCGCCTGGTCGCGCATGGAGGCCTTCCGCTGATCGGGCTCAGCGCTGGTTGAGGTAGTCTTCGATCTTCTCCGCCTTGCGGAGGAGGAACGGGATGTGACGGTCCGTGGAGTCCGCGAAGCGGGACAGGGCTCGCATCGTCTGCTCGAACTCTTCGGAGAACTTGGCGTGCTCCTGGTCGCGCCAGCTCTGGCCGAGTTCGTTGAGACGAGCGAGCATCACGCCCATCTGGTCGCGGACCGTCGTGTTGAACTTCTTGAGTTCCTGGGCGAAGCGCCGCACCTCGCCCGGATCCATGATTGCCTTGGCCATACGAACTCCGTTCGCCCCTCGTTGGGAATACCCCGCCGGGCAGTCTACCACAATGGTCTACGGGCCCGGCGGCCCGCCGGTTTCGGCTCTGACGCCGCGCATTAGGCGTCGATGCGCAGGTCCGCGTAAAAAGCGGGGCCCGAGAGGTCGGTGGTCGAGATCAGGTTGGTTTGGCGGGCGAGTTCCTCCACCAGGGTCCGCCGGGGCACCTCTGTGCCCTCCTCCGGATGCCCGTGCTTTCCGGGGTGAGTGGACAGCAAGGCGTGGAGGCGAGCCCGCTTCGAGCGGACGCCCTTTCGTTCGAAGAGCTTCCACAGCGACTTGGGGGTCGCGTTGTTGCTCCCGTGGTGGCCGACTTTGTACACGGTGACGTCGCGCAGCAGGTCCCTCACGTCCGCCGCGATGTCCTTCGGTCCGTTGCGGGCGTGGCGGAGGGCGTAGAGCCAGCTTTCGAGTTGGGCGTCGCCGGGGAACAGGACTCGTTGACCCGTGAACTCGAACAGCAGGATGACGCTGGTGTTGTTGAGCGCGGTGTCGAGTTCGCGAACGATGGACCGCACCTGCTCGGCACGCACGGCCCCGAGACCCTTGGCGAGACGACGTGCCGGCGGCGGGAGAACGGCGAAGGACGGTGCGCGAGGGAAGAGCGGCGACTGAGAACCGGAATCGAGCGTCTCGAGCAGGCTCGCGGCACGGAGCCAGTACTCGGTCTCGTCCTTGCGACGCTGCGATCCGATCGCGCCCGATTGCTCGAGCGTTGGCGGGCCGAGAACGTGGACCTTCACACCCGGGAGGAGCTTCCCCAGGCCGCAGTCGTCGCCGAACGCGACGTACTTCTGGCCCGATTTGGTGCGGGCCATCGTGGCGAGGTTCTCGACGGCACTCAGGTTCGGGAGATTGTCAGCGCCGAGGAACTCAAGCTCCTTGATCGCACGGAGCGAGACGCCGCGGGCGCGACCGAGGGACGTTCGTGCTGATTCGAGGTGGTGCATGAGGGCCTCGGCGCCGCGGTTCATGGCGTTGAGGCGAGAGATGTACGCTGCGGCGGGCGGGAGCTTGCGTGAAGCCTTGGTCGCGTCGGGGGCGGCGCGAGGATCCTCGGTCCAAGGCTGGATCACGAGCCTGGGGCGGAGTTCGCGGAGGATGTCGCCGGGTGCATTCGGCTTCTTGAGGCCGCGGGCGAAGCCGTTGATGTGATCGGCGTGGCGGTGCGTGGCGACAACAGCTTCGAGCTCGCCGCCGGTGCGTTCGCGGATGTCGTTGGCGGCGCGGAGAAGCATGGCCGAGGGCGTGGTGCCGCGAGGGCCGCCCATGGAGCCGCAGTCGATCAGCACGTGGCGCTGGCGGTCGGCGTAGGCGAAGGACAGCAGGAAGCAATCGCCGAAGCCGACGCGGTACATGCGGATGGTGAGCGAAGTTGGGCGTTTAGTCCCCATCGGGCCAGCCTTCCTGGAAGGCGAGGTTTGGGGAGGGGGTTGGGTTGCCGCGGGCCTTGAGGCGGTGCAGCGAAGCCAGGTCGCAGCCACCGGCGCGGAGGCGGAGTTCGCGGGTGCGGCGGTCGCGTTTGAAGGCGCCGGCGTTCCAGAGACTCGCGAGTCGGCGGGACTGACCGACGGCGTTGGAGATCCGGTTGTGGATGTTGTACTTGAGGCGCGCGAACTCGTCGAAGATCAGCACGCAGCCGCCGTAGAGCGTGACGCGTGCGGTGGGCTCGAGCGCGTGGGGTTTCTCAACGCCCCAGGCCTTGAGTTCGCTGGCGGCCAGGTCGATCTGCTGGTGGATCTCGGCGACGGTCTCGCGGAGAGAGAACCCGTCGCGATCGGTGCGGATGCAGGGTCGTACAGAGAGCACGCGGGTGTAGGCGTCCTCGCGCAGGCCCAGGAGTTCGCGATTCTCCCAGGCGAATCGGAAGACCTCGTCGCGGTCGTAGCGAAGGCTCTCGTGGTGCGTGCCGGCGTAGCGGAAGGGCGTTGGGTCGGCGAGCACGGTGCGCCACGCGCCGCCCGGTTCGCCGGAGGTTGGCGTAACTCCGAACTCGGCGAACCCGCGGCGCAGGAGCGTCGGGTAATCGAACGCGCCGCCGTCGGGGTACATCTCAAGGTCCGCGGTGATGAGCGCGCTGAGGTAGTCGCCGAAGGTCAGGTGGCATGGGGGTGTGTAGTCGACGGCGCGGATGCACATGGTGAGCAGGTGCTTGGCGGCCGTGGCGCCCTCCTCGACAACCGCGTCCGCGTCGTAGTCGCGGGCGTTGGCGGTGCCCAGTCGCTTGATGCGTGCCGCCCACACCTTGACGAACGCGCCGAGTACCGAGGCGACGAGCAGTTCGCCGCGGCGGTGCACGGCACGGAACTCGGGGACCCGGTGGTAGTAGGACGTGGAGGGGATCAGTTCGAGGCTTCGCCGCAACGGACGGCCTCGCACGCCCGAGGTCTCGCGTCCGAACTGCTCGGCGATCGAGAGCAAAGGCCCGGCCCGGAGCGCGGGTTCGGTGAGCTTCGCGGCGGAGATTCGACGGCGCGACCCTGGTTCCACACCGAGCATCGCGCCGACGACTTCCGGCAGCGCGAAGACGCTGAGAAGCGCGACGAGATCAGAGAATCCCTCGTGGAACGCGCCCTGATCCGGCGACGAGGGATCGGAGTATCTCGGCCGCAGCCCATCGAGGATCGCGTGGGTGGTCTCGTGCACGATGATGTCGTGGGACAGGCAGGTGAAGACGGTGCCGTCGCTGCCCGGGAAGTAGCCGAAGAGGAGAGCCTCATGATCCGCCGAGTAGAAGGCGTTCGCCTCGCGGAAGGCGTGGGGCACGATGCGGAGCTGGTGACCTGGGAAGGCCCAACTCAGCCGTCGACCGAGTGCTCGCTGGAACGTCTCGAGTGTGCGGGTTGCGATGACGAACGCGTTGCTCGCGTGGAAGGTGGGGTCGCCGAGGATGGTGTGTTCCGACGGCGCCGGATCGCTGCAGATGAGACGCTCTCCCACGGCGGGCTTGTACATCGTGTGCGTGGAAGCGTCGTAGTCCACGACATGGAATCGGCTGCTCCACGGCCCTGGCGCGAACCGTTCGTCTGGGATCTGAACCTGCGCGGTGAGGATCCGTCCGTCGCGACGCAGGCCGGGGTCGTGGGCGACGATCGTCGCCTTGCGCATCAGCGGTTTGCCGGCTGTGCTCATCCCCCACTCCTTTCGTCGCCTCACTCTTCGTCGAAACCCCCGTCCACAAGCGCCTTGAGCCGATCGCTGGCGAGATCTGAATCGTCGCCGTCCACCGTGATCTCGAGCTGGCTTCCCTTGCTCGCGGCGAGCATCATCATCTGCATGATGGACTTGCCGTCAACCTCGGTGTCGCCACGCCGAACCTTCACGTCGCTCGCGAATGTACTCGCGAGGTCCACGAACGCCATCGCGGGCCGGGCGTGCAGGCCCAGCTTGTTGACGACGGTTGCGGTGACGGTCTTGCGTGGCAGAGGCGGGGTCCTGATGAGGTGGGGTGGTACAAAGGGAATCAACCGGGCAGTTGCTGGCCGTCGGCCTGCGCGAGGAGTTCGCAGACCTGCTCGACGGTTGTGGACTGGCGAAGAAAGCGGCGGAAGGTGTCCTTGCCGAGGTTCTTGAAGACGACCTCCATCGCCTGGAGATGCTCCTCCGGCCTGTCCTCCGGGCTCAACAGCAGTACCACCGAGTACACCGGTTGACGGTCGAGGGAGTTGAAGTCGATGCCCCGGGGCGAAAGCCCGATCGCGGCGGACATCTTCGTCACGAGCTTGTGCTTCACGTGCGGAACGGCGACGCCCTTGCCGAACCCCGTCGAGCCTCGACGCTCGCGGTCCAGAACCCGGGCCACCAGTTCGTCGCGGATCGCCACCGGTGCCGCGCCGCTGCGGACCAGCGAATCCAGCAACTCCGTGATGGCGGCGTCGCGCTCGGTCGCGACAAGCGGGACCGCGACGGCGGCGGGGTCGACGATCGATGTCAGGCGAAGAACGGGCATGGTTTCCTGCCGGGTGGGTCGCGCGTCACGGCGCGAGAGAGATCGATCAGCCCTTGAGGCGTTCCTTAAACTCGCGCAACTGACGCTCGCCCTTCTCGACCACGAGATCGATCGCGGCATAGGCGTCCTTGCCGGAGGCCTTGGACACGAAATCGTCGTGCTTCTCGACGTCCAAGATCAACTCGGCGTCAAACTCGGTGGAGTGGTGGGCGTTGGGCTTGGCGATGTGGAGCGTCACCTGCTGCAGGCCGTCGTAGTACTTGGTCAGTTTGCCGGCCTTCGTCTCCGCGTACTGGCGGATGGCGTCGGTGATCTCGATGTTCTTGCCCACAACGTCGATACGCATGAGAACTCCCTTATCCACCGGCAGGTAGCCGGATCCCGAACGATCATCGTACGCGCCCCGGGGCCTGGTCCGCACGCGTGGGTCGCGATCCAAAAACGAACGCGGCGTCCAACTCAACGGGTGAGGGACGCCGTGAAAGTGGGCCTGGGCAGGCTCGAACTGCCGACCTTACCCTTATCAGGGGTACGCTCTAGCCAACTGAGCTACAGGCCCGTCATCGTCGCGCCGGCCCGGTTTCCCGGCCCGGCCTTGGTCTGCACTATAGGCCTGCCCCTGGCCACCGGGGCAAGTCCGACGGGCGAGGTTTTCCGGGTCTCGAATCGGCACCCGGCCTGCTCACGAATCGAAGTCTCCTTCGGATACACTCCGGCCCTGCCCCGGAGCGGGGGAACCTCGTGCGGTCACCGGGACCGTTCGAACTCCGCGGTCACGCCCCTCGGATAAAGGCCCGATTCCCCATGCGGACGATCACCCAACGACTCACGCTTCTCTCCGGTGCCGCCTTGATCGCATCCGGATGCTCCACCCCCGCACCTCAAAGTGGACGCGATGCCACCTCCCCCCCGGTACGCGAGACGTTCGCCCGATCCACCGATCCGGGCCGCGTCCAGGACAACTGGCTGTCGACCTTCCGAGACCCGGCACTGATGGCTCTCGTGGAGGAAGCCCAAGGGAAAAACCCTGACCTGACCATCGCATCCGGGCGGCTGGATGAAGCCCGGGCCCGGGCCCGCAAGGCCGGGGCGGCCCTGTCCCCCCAGATCGGGGCCGGAGTCGGGAGTTCAAGGGCGGACTCGGGCTTCGGGGCGAATACCCAGACTAACTTGAACCTGAGCATCTCTTGGGAGGTGGACGTCTGGGGCCGGGTGCGCCAGGGGAAGGCAGGGGCGGAACAGGATGCCATGGCAGCGGCGGCGGACTACGAGTTCGCCCGGCAGTCACTTGCGGCCCAAACGGGGGAAGCCTGGTACTACGCCATTGGCGCGAAGCAGCAGGCGGCGATCGAGGCGGAGTTGGTCGGGGTCTACGAGAAGACCATGGAGATCACCGACGCCCGCAAGCGGGAGGGCATGGCGAGCCAGATGGACGTCGATCTGGCGAGGGCCAACCTTGCGAATGCGCGGCAGTCGCTGTCGCGGAGCGAGGGGGCCCGCGAGGAGGCGGTTCGGTCGCTGGAGGCGCTGTTGGGGAGGTACCCGGGGGCCGAGTTGGGGATCGCGGGTGAGTTGCCGGAGATGCCAGGCCCGGTGCCGACGGGGTTGCCATCTGGTTTGCTGGAGCGGCGGCCGGACATGGTGGCGGCGGATCGACGCGTGGCGGCCGCGTTCTACCGGACGGGGTCGGCGCGGGCGGCGCGGTTGCCCTCGTTCTCGATTGGGGCGGACCTTGGTCGGATGCTGAACCCCGCGGCGACGATTTGGAGTCTGGGGGCGAACTTGCTGGCTCCGATTGTGGATGGGGGCGCGCGTGCCGCGGATGTGGAGATTGCGGAGGGGCAGCAGAAGCAGGCGTTGGGGATGTACGTGAAGACGGCGATCGCGGGGTTTCAGGAGGTCGAGACAGCGCTCGCGAACGAGGCGGTGCTGGCGGCGCGGGAAGCGGAACTGATAACGGCGGCGGAGGGGTACTCGAGGGCATGTCGGGCGGCCGAGGTGAGCTATCGCGAGGGCGCGATGAGCCTGGTGGACCTGAACGCGATTCAATCGCAGGATGGGACGACGCGTGGCGAGTTGGTGCGGGTAAAGAGCGAGCGACTGCGGCAGCGGATCAAGCTGCACCTGGCGCTTGGTGGGTCTTTTGACGGCGCGAACAGGTGATCGGGGTTGGTTGAGCGGAAAGGGCGGCGCGATGAAGATGATCCGATTGGTGGCGGCGGGAGCGACGTTGGCGTGCGCGGCGGCGATGGGGTGCAAGCGGACCCAGGGGGAGCGGCCGCCGGCGCCTCCGGTTGAGGTGGTCGTGGAGACGGTGCGCCCGACGACGGTACCCGTGGAGTTCGAGTTTCTGGGGCAGACGGAGGCCTCACGAACGGTGGAGGTCCGCGCGCGGGTGCAGGGATTCCTGGTGAAGCAGGCGGCGGTGGACGGGCAGCGGGTGGAGGCGGGAGAGACGCTGTACGAGATCGAGAAGAGCCAGTTCGAGGCGGATGTCGCGGTGGCCCGTGCGAAAGTGGATCAGGCAAGGGCGAGGGTGGAGAAGGCGGAGCGGGATTCGGCGCGGCTTGCGCGCCTGATCGAGGCCGATGCGGGGCAACAGCGGGCGTTGGACGACGCAAAGACGGAGGAGTTGCAGGCGAGGGCGGAACGGTCGAACGCTGAGGCGCACCTTGCAAACGCGGAGCTGCAACTGAGCTACACCACGATCAAGTCGCCGGTTTCCGGCAGGATCGGGGTTTCCGCCCGGCGCGAGGGTTCTCTGGTGGATCCCGGACAGAACAGCTATCTGAACACGGTAGTGCAATCCGACCCGATCTTCGTGAACTTCACGATCAGCGAGCGAGAGATCCTGAAGTGGCGTGAAGAGGTCACGACGGGGAAGATCTCGATCCCGAAGGACGGGAAACTGACGATCCGGCTGACGTTGATTGACGGCAGTGTGTACCCGCACGAGGGTGTGATGGATTTCTTTGATACCGCGATCGATCCGGCGACAGGGACAATGCGTATCCGCGCGGACTTCCGGAACCCGACGGAGCTGACGCACGAGAAGGGCGAAGCGCGGGAGCGGCTGATCCCGGGTCAGTTTGTGAAAGCGAGGATCGTGGGTTGGGAGCGGCCGAACTCGGTGACTGTGCCGCAACGTGCGGTGCTGCAGACTCCCAGCGGCCCGATGGTGATGGTGGTTCGAGCGGAGGACAAGGTGGGCGTGCAGCCGGTGGTGCTGGGGGGGTGGCACGGCGACCGATGGCACGTCGTGAAGGGGTTGGAAGCGGGCGAGCGGGTGGTGATCGACGGCGTGATGAAGGCACACCCGGGCTCGGTGGTGAAGGTCGTTGAGGCGGGCGTGACCGAGCGGGTCGGATCCAACTGAGGGGCAAGGCATGATCTCCAAGTTCTTCATTGATCGACCGGTCTTCTCGACGGTGCTCTCGCTGCTGATCACGCTGGCGGGTGCCCTTGCGATCTTCAACCTGCCGATCGCGCAGTTTCCAGAGATCGTGCCGCCGAGCATCCAGATTTCGGCGAACTACCCCGGCGCGAGCGCCGAGGTGGTGGCGAGTTCGGTGGCGGCCCCGATCGAGCAGCAACTGAGCGGTGCCAAGAACCTGATCTACTTCAGCTCCCAGTGTTCGAACGACGGCGGGCTGAAGATCAACGTGTTCTTCGAGATCGGGACGAACCAGGATCTGGCGGCGGTGGAGGTTCAGAACCGGCTGGCTATCGCGCAGCCACGGTTGCCACAGGAAGTCACCCGGTCGGGCGTGACGGTGACGAAGACGTCGGCGAACATGCTGTGCGTGGTGGCGCTGAAATCGGACGATCCCCAGTACGACGAGGTGTACCTCAGCAACTACGCGACGATCAACGTGGTTGATGCTCTGAAACGGGTACCGGGCGCGGGCGACGTCGTGGTGTTCGGTGCCAAAGACTACGCGATGCGGCTTTGGGTGAACCCGGACCGGCTGACCGCGCGGGGACTCACGGTGAGCGACGTCGCGACGGCTGTACGCGAGCAGAACGCGATTTTCGCGGCGGGACGGATCGGCCAACGGCCCGTGGGGGACGAGGTTGAGCTGACCGTGCCCGTGCTCACGCGGGGGAGGCTGGAGAACCCCGAGGATTACGAGAACATCATCATCAGAGCGAACGCGGACGGGTCGATGGTTCGGCTCAGGGACGTCGCGAGGGTGGAGCTTGGTTCGCAGAGCTACGACCTTTTCGGGCGACTCGACGGCACTCCCACAACGCTGGTGCTGTTCTACCTTCAGACGGGCGCGAACGCGATCGAGACGGCGGGGGGCATCCGCGCGGCGATGAGTGATCTTTCAGCGTCGTTTCCGGAGGGCGTGAAGTACGAGATCCCGTACGACACCACGAAGTTCATCGAGGTCTCGATCGAGGAAGTGGTGCACACGCTGCTCGAAGCGGTCGCGCTCGTGCTGGTGGTGGTGTTCATGTTCCTGCAGTCTTGGCGGGCGACGCTGATCCCGCTGCTGGCGGTCCCGGTCGCGATTGTCGGGACTTTCGCGGGGATGCAGGCGCTGGGCTTCTCGATCAACACGCTGACCCTCTTCGGCATGGTGCTGGCGATCGGCATCGTGGTCGACGACGCCATCGTGGTTGTGGAGAACGTCGAGCGGATCATGCACGACGAGAAACTCCCGGTGCGGGAGGCGACGATCAAGGCGATGGCCGAGGTGACCGGGCCCGTGATCGCGATCGTGCTCGTGCTGTCGGCGGTCTTCCTGCCCGTTGCGTTCCTGGGTGGACTGACGGGCAAGCTGTACCAGCAGTTCGCGGTGACGATCGCGGTATCGGTGGCGATCTCGGGGATCGTGGCCCTCACCCTCAGCCCGGCTCTTTGCCGCCTGTTGCTGAAGCCCTCGCACGGCCCGAAGTTCGTCCTCTTCCGGTGGTTCAACTCGGCGTTCGACAAGCTGACCGCCGGGTACACGGGCGCGGTGCGAGGTGTCATCAGGCTCGCCGCGGTGTCGGTGGCCGTCTTTGGTGCGCTGCTGTACGGGACGTGGCACCTGATGCAGAAGACGCCCACGGGCTTCATCCCGGACGAGGATCAGGGGTACGTGCTGTGCGCGGTGATGCTGCCCGACGGCGCGTCCGTTGAGCGAACGGACCGCGCCGTAAAGGAAGTCGAGGCGTGGTTCACGAACCACCCCGCGGTCCAGAACACCATCGTGCTCGGCGGGCTTGACATCTTCGGCGGCGGGGTGAACGCGACGAACGCGGCGACGCTGTTCGTGCCCCTGAAACCGTGGAGCGAGCGCGAGGGGCCGGGGATGCACGCCAAGGCGGTCATCGGCCAGGCCTGGCAGCGGTTCGGCGGCAAGAAGGACGCGATGGTGATCACGGTGAACCCGCCGTCGATCCAGGGCATGGGGGCAAGGTCGGGGTTCGAGTTCCAGCTGCAGGCCAAGGGAACGGGCGACATCGCGTCGCTGGGTGCGGTGGCGGATCGCTTTGTCGCGAAACTGCGTGCTCGCCCGGAGATGACCGGGGTGAACTCGACGCTGCGGATCTCGACGCCGCAGTTCTTCGTGGACCTTGATCGTGACCGCGCAAAAGCGCTCGGAGTGCCGATCAACGAAGTGTTCACGGCCATGCAGGCAACACTCGGCTCGTTGTACGTGAACGACTTCGACAAGTTCGGTCGCGTGTGGCGGGTGCAACTCCAGGCGGAGCCAGAGTTCCGGAAGACCCCGGACGATATCGGGCGGATCTATGTGCGGAGCCAGCGCGGGGAGATGATCCCTCTCGCGGGTCTGATCAACGTGCAGCTCAAGACCGGGCCCAACCTCGTGAGCCGTTTCAGCGGGTTCCCGTCCGTGCAGATCACCGGTTCACCAACGCCGGGCTACAGCACCGGCGACGCCATGAAGATCCTCCGTGAACTCGCGGCAACAGAACTCCCCAGCGGCTACGGGTACGACTGGTCGGGTCAGTCCTACCAGGAGATCAAGGCCGGCAATCAGGCCCCGATGGTCATGCTCTTCGGGCTGGTCGTCGTCTTCCTCGTGCTCGCTGCCCAGTACGAGGCGTGGGCCCTGCCCGTCGCCGTGCTGCTGGCCGTTCCGCTCGGGATCTTCGGCGCGTTCCTCGCCGTCAACATCAGAGGCATCGAGAACGACATCTTCTTCCAGATCGGGCTGCTGACTCTTGTCGGGCTTGCCGCGAAGAACGCGATCCTCATCGTGGAGTTCTGCGTGGTGCTCCGCAAGCAGGGCAAATCGGTGAAGGAAGCGGCGATCGAGGCCGCGAGGCTTCGCTTCCGGCCGATCCTCATGACTTCGCTCGCGTTCATTCTGGGCGTTGTACCGCTGGTGATCTCGACCGGGGCGGGCGCGGCGGGGCGGCACTCGATCGGCACGGGCGTGCTTGGCGGAATGATCGCGGCGACCGTGCTGGCGGTCTTCTTCGTGCCGCTGTTCTATGTCGTCGTACAGGGTCTGAGCGAGCGGTTCACCGGAGGGTCGAACTCGCCGGCGCCGGGTGCGTCGGAGCAACACTGAACCTTGCCGACGAGCAACTCCGTATGGACGGGGCGGAGGCCGATCTTAGGGGTGTTGTGATGGGATGGACCGCGTGATCCGCTCGACCCCGGCGATCAGGCATGCCTACACCGGCCGGGCCTCTACGTAGCGACGGGTGTGCGAGAGGAGTCTCGCGAGGTTGTTTGCGGCGGTCCGCCTGGATCTACGTACGCTCCCGCCAGAGTATGGACGCGCGGAGGGCGAACAACTCAAGCTTGAACATGGCGAAGATGTTCCGCCGCTTGTTGGCAGAAAGAGGCAAACGAACACCAGTTGTTGCTCAGCCCGCGACGGGGCCTCGGCCGGCGTCGGCGCCGGGGGGCTTGTACCCGTCTTCGAAGACGACCAGCGGGGTCTTGCCCGCTCGGGTCTGGATGAGCTGGTCGACGAACTCGATCGTCGAGGCCTCGAGGCTCGGGTGGATGCGACGCATCACCTCGCGCACCTGTGCGGTGACCGCGGCCTGGTCGACGCCGGGGGCCACGATCTTCAGGGTGCGGCGGTCCTTGCCGTCGACGACCTGGAACCGCAGCACGCCCTTGCAGTTACGAACCGCGTGCTCGAAGGTGACGGAGTGGACCACGGTACCGTCGTTCATGGTCACGAAGGCGAGGGACTTGCCGATGATCCGCTGAACGCGGGCGACGCTGATGCCGTCGTCTTCCGCGAAGGGGAAGACCTCGTCGCCGATCTCGAATCGCACGAGGGGCCATTTGCGGGGGCGTAGGCTGGTAATCCGCATCATGCGGCCGCCGCCGGGCCCGGGTTCTCCGAGTTCGAAGATGTAGCTCCGCCAGAAGAAGCGGAAGTGGCCGAGATCGCCCATCACCGGCTGCGAGTACCCCATGACGCTGGTCTCGATGGAGCCGTACTCCATACCGGCGGGGCAACCGAGGGTCTTGGAGATCACCGCCGCGCTGTCGGCGAAGGGGTACGACTCACCGGTACCGAATGCGCCCGCGATCTTGAGCTTGGCGAAGTCGGCGGCGCGATCGGCGTTGACGCGGGCGAAGTAGTCGAGCGCGCTGCTGTAGGCGATGATGTACCGGGGTTTCCAGGCGATGAGGATGTCCGCAGCTTCGCGGAGCTTCGCGGGGTCGAGCTGGTAGGCCGAGAACCGGTGGTAGCCCAGAAGGTGGTCCTTCATGACTCTCATCTGGCCTTTGAGCTTGGCTTTGAAACCGGTGCCGAGGAGGTGGCTGTGTCCCCAGATCATGAAGAGGCGGTCGTGCGGGGTGATCCCCCACCACTTGCGGCCGAGCCAGCGGTCGGGGACCGACCATTCCGAGTCGGCCTGTGCCGCGGGGACCGTGGTCGGCTCACCGGTGGAGCCGCCAGTGGTGAGCTTCATGTCGGTCGGGAGCGTGGGGTCGCAGAGGTCGTTGATCTGGGTCTGGACCATCCGCTTGGTGGTCGCGGGGACGAGCTGGGTGAACTGGCGGAGTGACTCGAAGGAGCGCGGCAGTGTGCCGGCGTTGACGAGCGCGGCCCAGTGCGGAACACGGGTCGAGGTGACGGCCCAGGTCTTGTTCAGCTCGGCGAGCTGCCAGGCGTGCCGCTCCTCCGCCGATGGTTCCCGGGCGTAGGCGGCCTCGCGCTCGGCGATGGCGGCCGCGTACTTGTTGGCTCGGAGTCGGGCGATCAGGCTCATGGCAGGGTCAACGTCGGTCAGGAGGCACAGGCGGCTTCGCTCGGGGAGAGTTCTTTCTCATCGACGCGCCGGATACTCGCTCCCAGCATGCGCAGACGGTCTTCCATGCGCTCGTAGCCGCGGTCAAGGTGGTAGACGCGGTTGACGACGGTCGTGCCCTCGGCGGCCATGCCGGCAAGGATCAGGCCCGCGGAGGCGCGGAGATCGCTGGCCATGACCGGTGCTCCGACGAGTTTGCGGACGCCCGAGATAATCACGGTGGACCCCTGCCGCATCAGCTTGGCGCCCATGCGGGAGAGTTCGGCGACGTGCAGGAACCGATCCGGGAAGATGCGTTCTGTGATCACCGAGTTGCCGTCCGCCAGACACAGAAGGGACATCAACTGGGCCTGAAGGTCCGTCGGGAAGCCCGGGTGGGGCTGGGTCGTAATCTCCACCGGCCGCAGCACGCGGTCGCAGGTCACCCGCACGGTCCGCCGCATGGGGTCGTCCCCCGTCGTGGTCGGTCCAGCGCCGTTGGTCACCGTCAGCGTCGACGAACGGGGACGGGGCGTGCCCGCGATCGCCGTGTGCAGGCTCTCGATCGGCTGCACGTGCACACCCGCGGCGTTCAGGAAGTAGATCGGGGCCAGGAGCGCGTCCACTGGGCAGTTCTCGAGCGTCAGGTCGCCGTTGGTGATCGCCGCGGCCATCATGAACGTACCGGCCTCGATGCGGTCGGCCATGACGGTGTAATCCGCGCCGCCGAGTTCGCGAACGCCCTCGATGATGATGCGGGGCGAGCCGGCACCCTTGATCTTCGCGCCCATCTCGATCAGGAGGTTGGCGAGGTCGACGATCTCGGGTTCGCAGGCGGCGCTCTCGATGATGGTGGTGCCGCGGGCGAGGGTGGCGGCGGACATCACGTTGGCGGTCCCCAGCACGGTGGAGCCGAAGGTGCCGCCGAGGAAGATGGTGGAGCCGACGAGGCCGCCCTCGGGGGCCTTGGCGATGATGTCGCCGCCATCGAGGGTGATCTTGGCCCCCAGGGCCGCGAGCCCGCGGAGGTGGAGGTCGACCGGGCGTTCGCCGATGGCGCAGCCGCCGGGGAGGGAGACGCGGGCCTCGCCGCGCTTGGCGAGCATGGGGCCGAGGGTGCAGATGCTGGCCCGCATGGTGCGGACGATGTCGTAGCGGGCGTGGGACTGGGTGGGATCGGTGACCTGGAAGGCGCAGACGCCCTTGGCGTTGTCGGCCTCGTTGGTGCGGGCGCAGCCGAGCTGGCCGAGGAGGCGGACCATGTTTCGGATGTCGGCGAGATCGGGGACGTCGCGGAGGGTGACGGGGGCGTCCGTCAGGAGCGGGACGGCCAACATGGGGAGCGCGGCGTTCTTGCTGCCGTTGATGCGAACCCGGCCGTACAGGCGGCGGCCGCCCTCGATGACGAACGTATCCATAGCGACGATCCTTCTGTGCGTAGTTCGCGGCGTCCCTGCCGCGGCGGCGGATGACCTCTGACCTCTGGGGAGTATAGATCGGCAGGTGGGGAGTCGGGGCTTGCGAAGAGAGGAGGCGGAATGAAAACCGCCGCCCGGGGGTGGGCGGCGGGGGCGTTTGCTCCCGCGGAGCGGTGTCCGAGTTCAGCCGAGTGAAAACGGCCCCTCGATCGGGGCCGTTCGCTCAAACGTCAGTGCTTCAGGTGAACTTACCGACGACGACGACCCGCCGCCACGCCCGCGAGGGCGAGCAGGCCCATCGCCGAGGGAGCCGGGACGAGTTCGGCCGTGAAGAGCCAGTCGCTCGCGGCGACGTGCGGACGGCCGCCGTGGTTCAGCCAGCCCCAGCCCGAGATGCCATTGAAGCCGCGGTGGCCGGCGTCGTTGTCCTCGTCGCCGAGGCGGAACGAGTAGTTGCCGTCGGACTTGTCGACCAGAGCGATCACGTCGCCGCGGGGCGTCGAGATCCAACCCGTGTTCTGCATGTCGGCGAGGACGTAGATGTCGTCGTCGCCGGCCACCGGCTGCACGCCGATGTTGTACACGAAGCTGAAGCCGTACACGCCAGCGTCGATGTCCGCGGCGTAGCTGCCGCCGATGTCACGACCGCCGTAGGACTGGCCGTAGATGTGGATGGTGGTCGGGGTGACGGTCATCTGCACGTTGCTCGCCATGGCGCTGAAGTCGAACGTGTAGATGTCGTGGCTGCCGGTGGCGTTGTACAGCTCATCGAGCCGCAGGCCGTACGCCGGGGGCAGGGCGTTGCCGTCCGGGTGGTTGTGGAGCTGGTACATACCGGTCGCAATCACCGCTCCGGACGCGGATGCACACAACGCCGCGGCCAGAAGGCCGCCAAGAACGAACTTCATGTCTGTCTCCTTGCTCTCTCTGACCCGGGCGGGCGGACGCGTCACACAGCGCCACGAAAGCCCGCCGGGGTTTCTCTCTCGGCGGCTAGGTTAACCCTGACGGGAACGAGGTCAATCCCGACCGGTCGTCGTTCGCATGATCACCGGTTTAGGGGTGGCAGAGCGGCGGCACTATAGGACACGCCCGCCCAGACTTTACAGCCCCTTCAAACGGACGCGAACAGCGGTAAATCGACTTGCGGCGGGCGGGGGTGTATTCGACCGTTGACTGTGGAAGTTGTCGGGACGAGAGGACGCACCGCCCGGTTGGGAGAGAGACGTTCCGGCGACTTTCAGGGACTTTCACGCACCAGGACTAATGGAGGGCATCATGAAGCTCGCGAACAAATGGACTACTGGCACACTTCTGGCTGTCGCGGCCGGTTTGGTTGCGACGACGGCGGTGGGCACCCCGACTCCCCCCGACCCGTTCGAATCGCTCCCGTCTTCGATCACCCTGACCGGTGTGGTCCGGGACTTCAAGGAGCGGACGGTGACGGGTGGACACACGGACTTTGAACTGAACCCCTCGCCCGGCTTCGGCCACTTCCAGAACATCGTCGCGGACGAACTGGACAGCGACGGCAAGCCCGTGTTCCGCTCGACGGGGTTCAAGACGAACTCCAACTGGCGGGACAGGGCCGGCCGCAACATCATGCAGCCCAGGTCGTACATCTCGACCCGATCGGGCGACGTGAACGGCTCGCTTGCGACGACCGCGGGCGGTCAGGTCGCGAATGCCGCGAGCCTTGCCCAGTGGTTCCGTGACACCTCCGGCGTGAACATGAGCCGGCAGCTCGACCTAGCCCTCGTGCGTCAGGCGGGGACGAATACGTACACGTTCAACGACCGGACCGACGCACGGTTCTCGTCGCTGGGCGGGTTCTTCCCGGTGAACAACGAGCTCTTTGGCAACTCCCGCGGCGACCGCAAGAACTTCCACTTCAGCTTCGAGCTGTCGACGGAGTTCGTGTACAAGCGGGGGACCGGCCAGGTCTTCACCTTCACGGGTGACGACGACGTATGGGTGTTCATCGACGGCAAGAAGGTCATCGACATCGGCGGCATCCACAGCGCCGTGAGCCAGTCGATCGAGCTTGACCGCCTGAACTGGCTGCAGGACGGCCTGGTGTACGACCTGAAGTTCTTCTTCGCCGAACGCCACCGTACGCAGTCCAACTTCCGCATCGATACGACCATCAACCTCCGGACGGCCGAGCTTCCCCTGACCTCCGCGATCCACGACTGAGTGACTGGCCGGAGCGTGCGGCGTTGAATCGTGCCTCTCAACGCCGCCACGCTCCCGGGCCGGTGCCCCATGGATTCTGAGTCCTGAGTTCCACGCCCGGGTTGGGTTCGTGCCCGCCCGGGCGTTTCCGTTTTTGAGGATCACCACTCGCGGCGAGGCTCGCGCGGGTAGTAGATGTATGTGGCCGAGTCCGTGCTCATGCGTGCCCGCCGAGAGGTGCGCAGATCCAGCCGTTCACCCGCGAGCGGGTACTCCGCCGTCTCCCACCCGCCGCCCCTGAGGGACGCGTCCTTGCGGGCGAGCATCGCCGGGGTCTGCTCCTCGAGCACCAGCGGCGCGAACACCGCCGCCGCGCCCGAGTCCGTCGAGACCATCGGCCCCATCGGCCGACGCTGAATCGGCGACGAACATCCGGTCACGATCGACCCCACGCCCAACCCCAAGACCAACACGGCGCACAGACGCATCACGGATCTCCCGCGGCGTCCTTGCCGGAGCTGTTTCCTTCTCTCAATATACCCCACCGCTGGGCCCGGGCCCCGGAAACATGGTCCGAGAGCCGGTTTCGCTCAATACCCCGCGGGCGCCCCGCCCTTTCTGGGGTCAGAAGCCGGTGACCATCCCCCCTCGACCGCTCGGATGATCTGAACCGCCGCCACGGGGTCCCGCGGGCCGGTCTCGTGGCCGAAACGGGTCTTCATCGCGGCTTCGAGTTCGGTCCCACGGAGTTCCTTCTCGAGTTGCAGCACGTTGGGCTTCCACTGGTGGTGGAACCGCGGTTTGGCCAGCGCCTCGTTCGAACTCATGCCGAAAACGAGTGAGTTGAGGGTCGCCTGAATGGTCCCGCTGATGATCCGAGGTCCACCCGACCCGCCGCCGATGAAGGTCGGCCTGGCGCGCGGGGAGAGTTCGCCGGGTTTGCGCGGGGTCCGCGCGATCGCCGGGACCGATAGATCCGGGGGATCGCTCACCACGATCGTGGGCGTCATGCTCGAGAGCGGCCGCTTGCCGGGCTCGGGTCGATTCGCCATCGCGTGACTGAGCCCGAACGCGTTGGGCTGGCCCTCTCGCGTCAGGAAGTCGTCAACCGTGTCGTTTAGGATGAACCCGTATCCCTCCACGCTCACGAGGGAACCGAAGACCAGATTGATCGTCTCGCTGCATCCAACCGCATTGCCCCAGGCGTCCACGACGCAGAGGTGGCTCGTCCCGTGGTCATCCGTCGGCTGGTCCGCGGTTCCGTACTCCTCAGGAGCCAGGACCTTCGTCATGTCGATCGCGGCCGCGCGGTCCGCGATGTACGAGCGGCTGAGCAGGCTGTGCACCGGGACATCTACGAAGTTGGGATCGCCCATCCAGCGGGCCCGGTCTGCGAACGCGTGCTTGCTCGCCTCCGCGACAAAGTGAACGTACTCCGGGCTGTTGTGCCCGTTGGTTTTGACGATCCGCGTGAACTCTGATTCGCGGGCCTCGATGATCCCCAGCACCTGCGCCAGCACAATGCCACCGCTGCTCGGCGGCGGCATCGAGAGCACCGTGTCGCCGCGGAAGGTTGTCACCAGCGGCGCCCGCTCCTCGACCGCGTACCCCCGCAGATCGTCGAGCGTCATCAACCCCTGATCATCACGCACGGCCTTCACGATCGCGTCCGCAATGGGCCCGCGGTAGAACGCGCGGGCACCCTCCGCCGCGATCGCCCGCAGCACCGCCGCCTGCCCGGACTGATCGATGCGGTCCCCGACCTTGACTTGTCCCTTCATGAGCAGCCGGTTCCACAGGTCGGGGAAACGCTCCGCCCGACCCGGAGCGGCGTTGATCCACTCGATGATCTCCTGCGAACTCGCGACGTAGTGCGCATCGGCCGCGTACCCCGTCTCCGCGAGGCGGATTGCCGGCGCGAGCACCTGCTCGCGCGAGAGGGTGCCGTACTTCTCGAGCGCGTGCAGCATCCCCGCGACATGCCCGGGGATCGCCACGGATTTGCCACCCCGCGTGGCGGCGTCAGGATCAGGATCTTTCTCGAAGAACTCCGGGCCCATCGCCGCGATGGAGGTCTCGCGGTAGTTGATGCAGGTGGTGAGCGGGTCACCCTTGCCCGAGGTCAGTTCCGCGAGTCGCGGGTGGTGCTTCAGGAACACCACCATGAATCCCCCACCGCCGATGCCGCACGAGTACGGCCTCACGACGGAGAGTGCGAAGCTCGTCGCGACCGCCGCGTCGACGGCGTTGCCCCCGGCCCGGAGAACTTCGAGCCCGGCCTGGGAGGCGAGCGTGTGGTCGGCGGCAACAGCGGCGTTGGGGAACACGAGCGGCTCCTGCGCGGAAGTTTGGCTGGTGGGACGAACCGGCGACGCCGGCGATGAGGACGACTCCGGCTGCGCTGCCACGAATCCGCAGATCCCTGCGGCGACAGCGAGGACGATTGCTGGCGAGACAAAGCCCATCGGCCAAGCGTATCCCGGGGGAGACCTGCCTGGCCCGAGAACCAACACCCAACCCGCCACTTCAGGGAATGCTCCACCGGTCCCTGGCCACGAGTTTCCGATGATTGGTTGCAACCCACGCCGACGTTGGTCACAATCTGGAGGTGCGGGGGAGAAGCAAGGGGTCAAGATGGGTCGTTCAAGTCGCTCCACGTTCCTCTCCGTTGCCGCCACCCTGGCCGCCTGCGCTGGGTTGGCCTTTGGGCAGGTCGGCCCCTTCGAGGGACACCGCGTTGTTCGAGTAAGCCCCCGCACCCCGTCAGAACTCCTGGCGGTCTCGACGATCGCGACGAACATCTGGTCCTGCCGGACCGGCCTGGGCCCGATCGATGTCCAGGTCACGCCCCAGCAACAAGCCGCGCTCGAGCAGCTCGGGCTCGCCTGCGAGGTGCGGATCGAGAACGTTCAGGCCCTGATCGACGCGGAGCAGGCGCAGATCCGCGCGGCACGGCTCGACCGCGACGCCTCCTGGTTCACCACGTACAAGACCCTCGCCGAGATCAACGCGAAGCTCGACGAGCTCGCCGCCACCAGCGACGGCCTCGCCTCCACGTTCGTGGTGGGCAACAGCCTTGAGGGCCGGCCGGTCAAGGGCATCCGGTTCACGGGCCCGGCGACGCCGGGGAACCCGCGTGAGTCTCGCCCCGCCGCGCTGTACGCCGGCGGCATCCACGCCCGCGAGTGGGTGAGCCCCATGACCACGATGTACATCGCCGATCGGATGATCGAGATGTACGCCGCCGAGCCCCGCATCGCCGAGTTGCTCGAGGACGTCGAGATCATCGTGATCCCGGTCCAGAACGTCGACGGGTACGAGTTCAGCTGGGCCAGCACCAACAACCGGCTCTGGCGGAAGAACCGCAGACCCAACGCGAACGGCACCGTCGGCGTCGACCTCAACCGCAACTTCGGCTTCGGCTGGGGGGGCGAAGGGGCGAGCACCGATCCGGGATCCGACATCTACCGGGGCACGAGCGCCTTCAGCGAGCCCGAAACCCAGATCTTCCGCGACTTCGTGATCGCCAACCCCCGCATCCGCACGCACATCGACTTCCACTCGTTCTCGCAGCTGATCCTCACCCCGTGGGGATACACGCGGACCGCCTGCGACGACGCCGATCTCTACGAGTCCATCACCGCCGACATGGTCTCCGCGCTGTTCGCACCGTACTCCATGACCTACATCGCCGGCCCAACCTACACGACGATCTACCCCGCAAGCGGCGGCGCCCACGACTGGAGCTACGGCGAACGCAACATTCTCGGCATCACCATCGAACTCCGTGACCGGGGCCAGACCGGCTTCGTACTGCCCGCGGACCAGATCCTTCCAACAGCCGAGGAGAACTTCGAAGCGATCATGATCCTCTCCGACGCCATCCGCCAGCCCCTGCTGATCAGCACCGCCAGCGACGCGATCTCCACCCGGGAGGAGAGCGAACCTGTTTCCGTCAGCCTCCGCGTCCGACCGGGAACCTCGACGCTCGCACCGGCGGGCGCAAAGCTCCGGTGGCGCTTCGGTTCCACCGGCCCCTTCGCCATCGCCCCGATGAGCGGATCTCCCGTGGCTTCCACACTCCTTCCCGCCGCGCTCTGCGGGGATGAAACGCAGTGGTACTTCGAGACCACCGCCGCCGACGGGAGCATCGTCCGCCTCCCCGAGGGCGCACCCGCCACCGTCTATACGACGCGAACTCTGACCTCGACCACCGTCTTCTCCGACGACGCCGAGTCCGATCGCGGCTGGACGCTCTCCACCCCGGGCGATGACGCCACCTCCGGCCTCTGGCAGCGTGCCGACCCCGTCGGCACCGCCGCGCAGCCCGAGGACGACGCGAGCCCAATCGGTTCCCTGTGCTTCATCACGGGCGCTTCGGGCGGAGCGGTAGGCGCGAACGACGTCGACGGCGGCACGACCACCCTGACCTCGCCGCTGATCGACGCGAGCGGCCCGCGTGGCTTCGTCGTCACCGGCGCCGAACTCCGCTGCAGCGTCTGGTACTCCAACAACGCCGGCGCGAGCCCGAATCTCGACTCCATGCCCGTCGAGATCTCCCGCGACGACGGAGCCTCCTGGGCCCAGGTCGCCCTCGTGAGCGAAAACCGTGCGGCGTGGTGGACCCTCTCCGTCCCCTTCGGCGAAACCGCCCCCCCTACCGCGACAACCCGCGTGCGCTTCCGCGCCCGCGACCTCGCCCCCGGATCGATCGTCGAGGCCGGCGTCGACGACGTACGCATCGTGCTCCACGGCTGCCGTACCGGCGACTTCGACGGCACGAACGGGGTCGACGGCGACGACGTCATCGCGTTCTTCACCGCCTGGGACAACAGCGAGATCGACACCGACTACACCAACGACGGCGGCGTCGACGGCGACGACGTTGTAGTCTTCTTCTCGCTCTGGGACGCCGGGCGATAGGCTCCGTTCTCGCCGCAGGCCCCGTGCACCGCCACGGCACCGACGGCGGTACCCCCCACCTGACTCCGACGGCCCGGCGTCGCGGGTGTCCACTTCCCCGCCGACAATCGGCCAGCCCGAGCCTCCGTACCCTACCTGCTGAACCCGAACCGCCGGAGCCGCGTCATGAGTCTTCGAACGATCCTTCTCTGCATCATCGCCGTCGGTTCGCTTTTCGAGCAGTGCCTCGCTCAACCGCTCGTTCAGAGCGGCCGGGCGTCCTACTACTCCACCGTCCCGCCGGGCCTCGAACTCCCCTCCAACTCCACCGGCGCACCAATCTCCCCGGTCGTCGGCCAGCAGTTCTCCGGCCCCGTCCCCACCAACACCTGGTGGTCTTCCCTCGTCTGGCACCGCTACCCCAACAGCTCCTACGGCCAACCCATGCACCCGCACCCGCTCAGCGTTCGCGCAGAAGGCGCAGGGCTCTGGATCGCATCAGTCCAACAACCGATCTTCACCCCGACCGACTACTTCTTCGAACTCAGTGACCCCCGCCGAGGTCTGCGCATCGGCCTCGCAGGTCTGTCCAACGCAGCACTCCGAGTCGAACGCGCCGGTGATTGGAACGTCACCACCTCCTGGTCCAGCGGAGGCGCTCGCCTCACGACCACGTTCGGCCGCGGCATGCCCTTCGTGTACGCCGAGGCCACCGGTGCCGACGCCCTCGTCACCTTCAATACCGTCCCCGGAGCCGTCACGGTCTGGGCCAACCGAGGCCGCACCATCGGCGTCACCATCGGCGGCGTTCCATATGGCATCTTCGGTCCCAGCGGCTCAACGTGGACCCTCACTCCGACCCAAGCCCGCAGTTCGCTCGCCGGCCGCGGGTACTTCTCCGTCGCCGCCCTTCCCGACGCGACCGCGGCCACGCTCGACCTCTTCGAGTCCCGCGCGTTCGCCTTCGTGACCGACACGCGCGTCTCCTGGCAGTACCAGCAAGCGACCTCGCGCGTCGACGCGACATTCTCGTTCCTCACCACGCCCCGCGAAGGCACGCAGACCACTCCGCTGATCGCGCTCTACCGCCACCAGTGGCGGAACACCTCCACGCCTCGCGGGCCTTCGGGATACCCGACCTCGCGCGGCTTCATGAAGCTCGCTGACGCGTCAACGTTCACCGCGTCGCTCCCGATGCACGGCCTCATACCCGTGCTCCCCGAGACCGGCGCACTCACCGACGCCGATCTTCACGCCCTCGTCAACGCCCAGTACACCCTCCCAATCCTCGGCGGCGGATCCGACACCTACGGCGCGGGCCGAACGTACGCGAAGGTCGAACTCCTCGCCGATCTCGCCGCCCAGGCTGGACACGAGCCCGCCCGGCAACGATTCGTCACGTTCCTTCGCGACGAACTCTCCGAGTGGTTCCGGGTCGGTGCCGCCTCTTCCACGCGGAGCGTCTTCACGCAGGTGGAAGCCGAGTCCTTCGATCAGTCCCAGGGAGTCACCGTCGCCGCAACTCCCACCGGCTCAGGCGTGTTTGAGATCGGCGGCGGCGATTTCCTTCGCTTCAACGCCCTCGACTTCACCACCGCGTCCCCCGCCAACCGCCTCCTGCTCATGTACTCCTCCGTTTCTGGTGGCAGCGGCCTTTTCCAGATGCGTGTTGACGCCCCCAACGGCCCCGTGATCGCCGAAGGCGGCATCGGGAGCAACGGCGGCGAGTGGAACGAAGTTGCCCTCGGACTCACACCCGCCGCGTCCTCGCTCACCGGCCTGCACGACGTCTACATCACCTGCGACACGCCCTACCCCGGCGAGATCTTCCGACTCGACTGGTTCCGGCTCGACCGAGCGGGCGCGCCACAAGACCGCTTCTTCGCCTACCACGCCCCATGGTCCACCCTCCTCGGTTACCCGGGCTCGTTCGGCTCCATCGGTGAACTCAACGACCACCACTTCCACTACGGATACTTCATCCACGCCGCGGCGACCCTCGCACGCCTCGACCCGACATGGGCTTCGCAGAACCAGTTCGGCGGCATGGTCGAGTTGCTCATCAAGGACGCCGCGAACGACGACCGCGCCGACCTGCGCTTTCCCTTCCTCCGCTCGATCGACCCGTACGGCGGCTTCTCCTACGCCTCTGGCCACGCCGGGTTCGGCGCGGGCAACAACCAGGAATCCAGTTCCGAAGCCATCAACTTCGCCAGCGGCATCGCGCTTTGGGGCGCAGCGACCCGCAACAACCGGCTCCGCGATCTGGGTCTTTTCCTCTTCGCCAGCGAATCCGCGGCGATCCGAGAGTACTGGTTCGACGCCGACAACGAGGTCTTCCCCGCCGCGGCCCCGCGCAAGATTGCCGGTATCGTGTGGGACAGCGGCGCCGCCTACGGCACCTTTTTCTCGGCCGCCCCGGAGCACATCCACGGCATCAGCCTCCTTCCCATTACCTCTTCAAACCTCCACCTCGGCGCGCGTGCCGATATGGTGCAGAAAGGCTGGAACCTCATGGTCCAGCGCATCGGCGGCCCTCCCACGCTGTGGCAGGCCGTGCACCGCTGCGCGCAGGCCCTCTTCGACCCCGCCGCCGCGGAAGCCTGGTTGAACGCGAACCCGAACTTCGAGCCCGAAGCCCCCGAAACCAAGGCTCAGATGGTCCACTGGATCAAGACCATGGCCCGCGTCGGCCTCGTCGATCCCACGATCACGGCCGACCATCCCCACTACGCGGTCTTCATCAAGAACGGTGTGCGAACCTACGCCGCGTGGAATCCCTCAACCACACCACTCTCGGTCCGTTTCAGCAACGGCTTCACCATGTGCGTTGAGCCGGGCGCGCACTCCGTGACGACGACGCCCTCGACCTGCCCATGCCTCGCGGACTTCAACAGCGACGGTGCGGTCGACGGTGACGACGTCATCGCCTTCTTCTTCGCGTGGGATACCGGTCAGTCCGACGCCGACGTGACAGGGGACGACGCAACCGACGGCGACGACGTCATTCTCTTCTTCGAGCGGTGGGACGCGGGCTGCTGATGAGATCCCGGCGTATCCGGCAACCTTCGGGCCGCTGAGCGACCCCGGCCATGACCGGATACGCTCACACGCATACCCAAGGCCAACCGCCGCACGCCACGCGAGAGAACGAGTGCGAGAAACCTCCAGCCGCAGATACCGCGAATACCTCGACAGACGCAAGGCCGACAAGGACTACGCCCGCCGCGAGACCGACGAGAAGGGCACGCGCCCCGACCGCGCCAAGCGATCCCGCAGCTTCTTCGCCCTGTTCTCCGAGTTCATCGCCCTCACGAAGGGCCACCGCGCCGCCATCGCGTTCGCCCTCGCCACCCTCACCCTCGTCACCTGCACCGCGCTCTCGATCCCCGCGTCGACCAAGTTTGCCATCGACTACGTCCTCACCGATCACCCCGGACCCGCGGGGATCC
>JBIKMF010000155.1:0-8913 GCA_044359425.1 Phycisphaerales bacterium | reverse complement strand
TCCGGGATCGCCAAGTCGAACGTGTCCTTCTGCGTGTGCCAGCCGTACCGGTACTCCGCACGGCCGATCTCGTCCCAGAAGAACCCCGGAATGCCCACCCGAAGGAACGACGCGTGATCGCTCCCTCCGCCACCCGTCTCGTTCTTCCCGCCCTTGCGGATGTTCACGTTCAGCGGCTTGTTGTCCACCGAGTCAAAGAACTGGTTGTTCGTCGGCGCGGTCGCCGCGGCGAGCATGTCCACCTGCCAGTCCGGAACGCCGAGCCCGCCCTCGTAGTTCGTGCCGCCGTCGTCCACGAAGCACGCCGAAATCTTCGGCCACTTCGACTCATTCACCTTCACCCACTCACGCGACCCGAGAAGCCCCTGCTCCTCGCCCGTCCAGTTGGCGAAGAGGATCGTGCGCTTCGGCTTCGCGCCCGCCGCCATCAGTATTCTCGCCGCTTCCAGAGTCACCGCTGTTCCGGTCCCGTTGTCCGTACACCCTTCCGAACCTGGCCCGTCCCAACTGTCCAAGTGCGCCGAAATCACCACGTACTCGTCCGGGAACTCCGTGCCCGGAATCTCCGCGAGCGTGTTGAACACCGGGATCGGCCCCGCCGTCAAGACGTGGTTCGCGTCCACCTCCAACTCAATCGGCTCCTTGTCGGCCACGCGCGAGTTCATGTAGTCGTAGTCGCTTCCGCGAACCACCAGGTGCACGTCCTCGGGAATCTCCTCCAGCTTGCGTTCCTCCCAGTCGGGTGCCCCTCCCGTCCATACCAACTCATCCCGCGTCGTCGAGATCCAACCCGCCACACCATCGAACACCATCCGCTGCGCAATCGTCAGCTCAGACATCGGTGTCCCCTCCGCGGCCTTCTTCCTCGCGTCAACGCGGCGCTGGAAGTGGTCCGAAAGCCGGCCACGGATGCCACGCTGCCCCACCGCGGGCGGCGGCCGCATCAGAATCCACGCCCCGCTCAACTCGTCCTTGACCGCTTCGTACTCCTCCTCCGTCCGAGGCTCCTTCACGAGCGGTCCCCGCTTGGGCCCATCCGTCCCCTTCGTCCACGCCAGCGTCGAGAACTCAAGGTCTCGCGTCTTCTCAAACTCCACCGACGTGACCTCCCCCTGATCGTTCTTCCTCTCCCGACGGAGCATCACGCTCGCACGGGAAGGCCCACGATCAAACCGCACCGGATACTCGCCCCATTTCTCAACCCGCGCGTTCGAAAGTCCCCACTTCTCGTACTGTTCCTTGCACCACTCGTTCGACCTCTCCAGCCGCGTCGATGTCGTCAGCCTCGGGCCGATCTCCTTCGTGATGTACCGAAGGTGCTCCATCACCTGGTTTCGGTTCTTCCCCTCATCGAGGATCTTCCGAACCACCTCGTCGTCACCCATCGGGATCTCGGGTGCCGGGACTTCCTTCCCGTCGATTACCGCCGTCCATCCGCCCCCGTCCCCATCGCCAGCGAGGGCCAGGGTCGGGATCATCTGCATCGGGAGGAGGGCGAGTGCGGCCAGTAGCAGGGGCTTGCGTGTCATCTGGGCTCCGTTTCTGGGGGGTCTTCCCACAGCTTACCACAACCTTGATGCGCCGGAGCCCCGATCGCGGCAACTCCCCCTTCCGCCAGGTCCCCGCCCCCCTCCCCTCGCAGCCTCCCCTGCAACTGGGTACACTGCTGCGAACTTGTTCACGGAGGCAGGATGCTTGTTGCCGAGAATCGCCCGAGGAACCTGAGCTGGGTACACGCCGGGCCACTGCTCTTCGGAGACTGGGGCACCAGCCGCCTCTATGTCCTCGGCCTCGCCTTCTACTACACGGGCCACGCCTCCGTCGCCTACCTCTGCGTCATGTCCGTCATCATGGCCGCAGTCGCCTGGGCCTACACCGTCGTCTGCCGGTGTTTCCCCGATGGCGGCGGTGTCTACGCCGCGGCACGCCGTATCAACCCAACCCTCGCGGTCATCGGCGCCACCCTTCTGCTCTGCGACTACACCGTCACCGCATCCCTCTCGGCAGTGGAGGGGTTCCACTACATCGGCCTTCCGCATTCATGGGTTGTCCCGGCCTCTCTCATCGCGATGGTGGCGATCGCACTCGTCAACTGGCTCGGTTCACAGAACGCGGGCCGGTTCGCCCTCGTCATCGCCATCGTGGCCATCTTCGCCTCTTCCATTGTGGGGCTCCTGTGCCTTCCCCTTCTCCCCGAAGGCCTGCGAACCGCCACGACCCACGCGCCCGGCGTTGATACATGGGGCGACCGCTGGGAATCACTCGTCCGTATCGTGCTCGCACTCTCCGGCGTCGAAGCCGTCGCCAACATGACCGGCCTCATGAAGCAGCCGGTCGCCCGCACGTCGAAGCGCACCATCTGGCCCGTTCTCGCCGAAGTCATCCTCCTGAACCTCATCTTCGGCATCGCCCTCAACGCGATGCCCCAACTCGTCAACCAGACGACACCCGACTACGTCCTCTACGAGACCATCGGCAAACTCCCGCCGGACCAGGTTCCGGCCGAAGTCCGGGAGTACCGCGACACGGCCGTGAAGATGCTCGCCACCCATGCCGCGGGCGACCTTTTCGGCTCGGGGGTCGGTCGCTGGTTCGGCATTGGTGCGGGCATCGTCTTCGGCCTGCTCCTGCTGAGCGCGGTGAACACGGCGATCATGGCGATGGTCTCGGTCTTCTACAGCCTCGCCAAGGACAAGGAACTCCCCGCCGGGCTCACCAAGCTCAACTACTCCGGCGTCCCCAAGTGGGGCCTTGTTGCCGCCGCGATTCTGCCGCTGGGCGTGCTGATCTTCGAGGCCGATCCCAAGGCGCTCGGCGAGCTCTACGCGATCGGTGTCGTCGGTGCGATCGCCATCAACGTCGTCTGCTGCGCCGCCAGCCGGGAACTCCCGATCAGCAAGTGGGAACGCGCCGGCTTGTGGACCCTCGGCATCCTCATGTCGGTCATCGAACTCACCATCATCTTCGCGAAGCCCCGCGCCACCGCCTTCGCCGCGGGCATGATCACCGTCGTGCTGGTCGTCCGCTGGCTCATTCCCAAGCAGCACGGGGCGATGGGCGACATCATGCCCGAGCCGCCATCCGGCTGGCTCGCCGAACTCCTCGGAATCTCCAAGACCCTGCCGCAGCGTCCTTCCCGCATCATGCTCGCCGCCAGAGGCCGCGACCAGGCCGAGTACGCCGTGCAGCTCGCCAAGAAGCAGAACGCCGCGCTCTTTGCCATCTTCGTCCGCACCGTCCGCCTGCTCGACGTTCAGCCCGGAAAGCTCCCCCGCCTCGAAGACGACCCCGAGGCACAGGCAGCCCTCGGCACCACCCTCGTCGTGGCCCGCGAGGCCGGCGTGCCGTTCTATCCGATCTACGTCACCAGCCCCGAGGTCGCCCACGAGATCCTCGATTACACCGTGACGTTCGGCTGCGACACGCTCATCATGGGTAAGTCGCGCCGCAGCCTCTTCGCCCGAAAGGTCGCCGGCGACGTCATCTCCCAGGTCGCGCAGCACCTCCCCGACGAAGTCTCCCTCGTCACCCGCTCCGCCGGTGAAGCCAACCCCGAACGGATCTGAACACCGCAACCCTCAAATGAACACGCCGAGCCCGCGAGGGGCTCGGCGCGTCAGTGGGTGAGTGTGAAACAGGACAGCAATCCGAGCGTCAATCCGCTCACTCAGCGGTGGCGGGCAGCCATGATCAGGCCACCAAGACCGGCGAGCAGCGCCGTGCCCGGCGCCGGGACCACGCCCGTGTAACCCGGCAGGTGTACCTCGCCGTTCTGCGTCATCGATCCAACGAACACCGAGCCATCGATCGCGGTCGAGTCCGTCAGGTGGGCCGACGGAGCGAGAATCGCGCCGTTGAAGTTGCGGTCGATCGTGAGCGAAGTCGCCTGGCTGAAGTTCCAGATCGTCGTCGCCCGCACCGCGGCATTCTGCCAGTTGCCCACGAAGTTGCCCGCGTTGAACGACGCGCTCGAACCCGTCACGTTGATCACGATCGACGTCGCGCCGCCGGTCACCAGCTCGTACTGCTGAACAAGCGAGCTCGTCAGCGTCGACGCCGAGATCGAGAAGACCGCGACGCCGTCAAGCCCGGGAGTCGCGATGAACCGCATCGGCCCCGGCTGACCCGAAGGAACCTGCACCGAGCTGTCGGTCGCCATCCCCGCGAGCGAAGCGGACGTCGCGAACAGGTCCGCGCTGAAGGAGCTGACCGAAGCCGCGACCGAAGGATCCACGATCTCGGTCCCGCCGCCGTTCATGTTGAGCGATCCGGTCCGCCCGCCGGAGCGACGGAAGTTGCCCGCCTCAACCTGCAGGTTGTTGATCGTCGTGTTCCCGCCAACCCGCAGCACGTCCACGCCGACAAAGCTCAGCGGCGCGAGCTGCGTGCCCACCTGCGCGGAGGAGCCGCTCAGGTTGCCGCCGACGAACAGACGACCCTCGGTGTCCTGCCCCGTCTGCAGGTTGCCCAGCACGATCTGGTTGTAGCTGGTGATAACGCTCGCGGAAGAAGCTCCCGCTGCGAGCGCAATGGTCAATGCCGTCAGAGTACGAATCATCATGTGGTGTGTCTCTCTCTTCACTCTCGCGACCCCCGCGCGGTCCTCGCATGGGCGGTCAACGTGAGAAACTCTAGCCCGCTCGGTCTTGTCGGCAAGTCAACGACGCGTGAAGGTTCTCACTCGTCGTCCCACTCGAAGCTCCGCCGCCGCGCCGAAATCGGCTGGCGGATCGCGATGCCGATAATGAGCCCGGTCATGCCCCACATCGCCAGCATGCTCGAGCCCCCGTGGCTGACATAAGGGAGCGTAATGCCCACAATCGGCAAGAGCCCGATATTCATCCCCACGTTCACGAACACCTGCGTCGCGACGAACGCGGTGAGCCCGACGCAGACCAACCGCCCGAACGGTTCCTTCGCACCCGCCGCCGTGATCAGCGCCCCGGTGATCCACAGTCCGTACAACCCGAGCACCAGCAGCCCGCCCGTGAAGCCGAACCGGTTGCAGATCACCGCGAAGATCATGTCGTTGTGCCGCTCCGGCAGCGCGTTGAAGTGCAGCAGCGTTCTCGCTCGCTCCTCGCCAACACCCGACATCCCCCCCGCGCCCGCCAGTCGCTGGGCCGTCACCGACTGCATGTTGATGTCCTGGTCCGCGCTGGTGTCCCCCTGCAACTGCTTGAACAAGCCCACAAACCGCTCCTTCTGGTGCGGCTTCAGGATCGGGTACGCGGCCGGTGCCGCCGCGGCAGCGATGACCACGATGATCGCGAGGTGCTTCAGCCTCGCCCCCGCCGCCACGAGGATCGCGAAGAGCGCGGGCACGAACGTCGTCGCCGACCCCAGGTCCGGCTGCAGCGTGATCAGCCCCACGGGGATCGCCGTGATGATCGCCGGCGGCAGCAATCCCATAAACGTCCGGTGATTGTCCCGATACCTCAGGTACCACGACAGCACCATCACGTACGCGATCTTCGCGAACTCCGACGGCTGTAGATCCAGCGGCCCAAGGTCGATCCACCCTCGCGCGCCGTTTCGCGGCCGGACGATCGACGCAGGCACGAACGGCACCAGCAGAAAGACCAGCAGACACACCGCGAGCGCCAGCAGCACCCACGACGCCGCGCCGTACAACCGGTAGTTCGGGATCGTGAGCGCGAAGCAGAACACCAGCCCAGCGCCCGCGTAGATCGCCTGCTTGAACGCGGCGTCCGGGAGCGACTCCCACCCCTTCGGCTCCAAGCTCGTCGCCACGTTGATCGAGTAGATCCCCAGCATCGTCAGCGCCACCGACGCGAACAGCACGAGCCACGCCGCCCTGCCGTTGATCAACGCCTTCCATGACAGCGCGGGCCAGTCCGAAACAGGCGGCAGGAATGAACGGCGGAAGCTCCTCACTTGAGATAGCCCTCCGCCTTCAACGCGTGCACGATCTGGTTGCAGATCGGCCCCGATACCTTGCCGCCGCTGCCGCCGTACTCGATTAATACCGACACCGCGTACTGCGGGCGATCGTTGCCGGCGAGCACCACGAACCAGGAGTGGTCACCCTCCTGCGCCAGATACGCACGCCGAGGGCCGTCCTGATCAGGATCGACGATCAGGTCCGGCGCATCCGCCGTGCCTGTCTTCCCCCAGACCATCACGCCTTCGGCGTTGAACGTGACCTCGTCGTGCTCATCGATCCGAACATGATGCCCCGTCCCGAGCTTGTCCGTCACGCTCTTCTGAAGCCCCAGGATCGACAGGTCGATCGCCGGCTGCGACAGATCCAGATCCACCGGGTCCGGTCGCGGCGTCCCCAGGATCAGCCGCGGCGCGTACTTCACACCCCGTCTCGCGATCGTCGCGTACGCGTTGGCCGCGTGGAGCGGCGTCCACGCGATCGGCCCCTGCCCAATCCCCATCTGGATCGCGTCCGGCGTCTCAAGATCGCTGCCGTCGTTGGGCGACCGGTTCGTCCCCGGCTCGATGAATCCGATGTGCCCCTGGCTCTCAGCGCCGACGCCGAGCCCGAACGAGTTGCCCACGCCGAATCGCCGGTACATCGCGGTGATCCCCGGCGTGTCCAGCCTCGCTCCCAGCGTGAAGAAGAAGATGTTGCACGAGCACATGATCGCCTCGTCGCCCTGCAGGTCATGCCCCAGCTGCGCCGTGTGCGTCGTCTGAAACCGCTTGTAGATCCAGCATCGCAGGATGTTGGGCTTGTCCTCCAGCAGGTGCCCGCTGCACGCGATCCGCTGCTCGGCCGTGTGCAGCCCTCGCGTAATCGCCTCGGTCAGCACCATCGCCTTCACGATCGAACCCGGTGGATACGGCTTCGCGATCGCGCGATTCAGGAACGGCATCCGCACCTGGTCGGAGTACACGCTCTCAGGATCAACCCGCGCCTGCTCCCTCGTGAACGTCGGCGTCGAGACCATCGCGAGGATGTCCCCGGTATCGATGTCCAGCACCACCGCCGCACCATTCAGCACCGTTCCCAGCGGCTGCGTCGAGCTCTCCTGATGATGCCACGGCTGCACGACCGCCAGACCAAGCTCCTTCGACATCGCCGCCTGCACGCGTGCCTGCAGCATGATGTCCAGCGTCAACGCGACATCCCGCCCACCCTCCGCGTCCAACACCTCCACCTCGCCGGTGTCGAGGTGACGCGTCTGCACCCCCCGCAGCCCCCGCAGGAAGTGCTCCTGCGAGCCTTCGATCCCCGTGTCCCCCACGCGATCCGTATCGCGGTATCCCCCGCGGTCGCTGAGCGCACCACCCAACGCCGCCGCCGCGAGCTCCGGGTTGCGGTCCAGGAACTCCCGCCGCGCACCCGAGTCCTCCGCGAAAACCCTGTCCCGCATCCGGCCGAGGATGTGGCACGCGACCCCGTCCACCGTGATCACCGCCCGCTCGTCCGACCGCAGCGGCGCGGGGAGTGAAACCCGGTCGATCTCCACCTCGATGCTCTCGTACGGATACGCCCGATCCCCCGAATCGCTCACCCGCAGGCCCGGCATCACCGGCACCTCCGGCACCCGCGCGACATCGATCAGCGACACACGATCATCGTTCAGCAGCTTCAGGCTCGGCGACGCCGTTTCCTGCGAGATCAAATCCAGAGAAAACGCGAGCGAATCGTCCACTCGCGCCGCCAGCGTGTGCTGCCCACGCTGCTCCGCGATCGGCTGCTTGCAGGTCTTCTCCAGCGACTTCAGTGTCGCCTCCGCAAACGAATCGCCCCGAGCCTTCGCCGCCGCGATCGCCTCCGCAATCCGCGCGAGATACTCCGAGGACACCCCTCCCGCCAACAGCGGCTCGAGCACGTCCAACGTCTGATCGTCGTCGCGGCTCTTGGCCTCCGCCACCGCCGACTCCAGCCGCACCCGCACCGCCGCATCGAACTTCCGCTCCACCTCCGAAATCACCCGATCCCGCCGCTGATCAAGCTCCTCGCGCGAGATCCCGATTCTGTCCGCCAGCGTCGTCCAGAAGCGGTCCACGTGATCCATGTACACCGGCAAGAAGTCCGCCACCAACGCACGCCGCTCATCCGGCGTCACGTCCCACCACGTATGTCCCGCGGCACGCTTCGCCGCCAGGGACGCCTGTTCGCGCGGCCAATCGCCCGCGATCACCGCGTACGACACCGTGACGTTGTAGCTCGGGCGATCACTCGCCAGCACCCTCCCCTTGCGATCAAGAATCCGGCCCCGAATCGTCGGCGTCCACTGATGCCGAACCAGCCGCTCCTCCGCCTTCGCAAGGTTCCCCGCCTGATCAGTGAGCGTCAGCCGCGCGAGCTGCGCCACCACACCCGCCAAGGGAACGCCCATGGCGAGCAGCAGCAGCAAAAGCCGCCGATGGAACATGCTGGGGATGAGCTCGGTGATCCGCATGACGACCGTCCATGGTCCTGTCCGCCCGAAACTGACTCGGGCGACTGTAGGGGGCATCGCCGTCCGGGCTCCGCCCCCGCCACCAGATACCCGCCTCAGTGCCTAGCGCACCACCCGAACCCGCCGCCGTCTGATCGCCCCGACCCCCGCCATCCCGGCCGCGGCGAGCAACCCGCCAGGCCCCGGGACCGGGATCCCGCTGATCGATGTATCCGGAACCTGGGCGTTCCCATCGGAGATAAACGCGATCGTGTTCTGTGCCGCGGAAGCTCCCCAGAAGTACACCCTGAACTCCGCGGTCTGCCCTGGGAACACGATCGCATTCCCGGGCAGATTGCCGAGCAGAATGTCCACCCGGCTCGCGGGCGGCCCCATCGAAGCCGGCGCGTGCAGCGCGAAGGGTGCCTGGTCCGGGAGGAACGCCCACACCTGGTACTGCATCCCGGTCGAGCCCACGCCGGCACTCCCGCACGTCGCGCGAAACTCGGTGACCGCGTACTCCGCCCCCGCCGACGGACTCAGCGTGAAA
>JBIKMF010000154.1:0-8916 GCA_044359425.1 Phycisphaerales bacterium | reverse complement strand
GCGAGCAGGGGATGGTGGCGGGTTCCGCACGCAGTCCGCGCTGACGATGGCGAGTCGGGAGATCGCGATCGCGGGGTGTCGCGGAGCGGAGATGCTCGGGCGTGGGCCCAACGGGGAACAACCGGCGCGGGTGGGGGTCGCGCAGTGGGCGTTCCGCACGCTGCAGAGCGTGGAACCATGCCGCGAGGGTGCGGAGGGGTTCTTGAGTGCGCGGATCACGCGGGACTCGTTCGGGCTGCGGGTGGTGCTGGCGGGGGTGCCGGAAGAGGGGCAGATCCTGGACGCGTGCGTGCGGGTGGGGGACGAGTACTACAAGGTTGCGTTCGCGAAGAGCGCGGAGGGGTACGTGTCAGAGACGCTGACGAAGACGGACCTCGCGGGGGCATTCATCGACGTGCGATCACCGCTGAATCCCGGCGGCAACGGGGGGATGGACTGGAGCGGGGTAATGCCTGGGGCATCGACGCTGAACGGCATCTCCGCGGCGTTCTCGCTGGACGGCGTGGCGGAGCGCGGGGAGTCGGCCGAATCGCTGGTTGCGGGCGGAGCGTACGGGATGGTGTGCGTGAAGCTGAAGACGGGGTCGGCGCCGGGCGTGATGCCGACGGCCGACATGACGGTGTCGCGGGTGTGGGCATCGCGGATCGTGGCGCCGATCGAAGGGAAGTCGGAATGATCGAGACACGCGGGCTGACGAAGCGATACGGCGAACTGTGCGCCTTGGACACGTTGACGCTGAGCATCGGCGGTGGCCAGGTGTTCGGGTTCATCGGACCCAACGGTGCCGGCAAGTCGACGACCATGAAGATCCTCTCGTGCCTGCTGAAGCCGGACGCGGGCGAGGCGACGGTCGCGGGGCTGGACATCGCAACGCGCGGCGACGACATCCGGCGCGTGATCGGCTACATGCCCGATTTCCTGGGCGTGTACGACGACCTGACCGTGGAGGAGTACCTTCACTTCTTCGGCGCGGCGTTCAAACTCCCTCGGAAGCAGCGGGTGAAGATCGTCGACGAGGTGCTGCAACTGACGGACCTTCGCGAGAAGCGGCACGCGTTCGTGGACTCGCTGTCACGCGGTATGCAGCAGCGGCTGGGTGTGGCGCGCGTGCTGGTCCACGATCCAAAGGTGCTGTTCCTCGACGAGCCCGCGAGCGGGCTTGATCCCAGGGCCCGCATCGAGATGCGGAGTCTGCTGCTCGAACTTGGCAGGATGGGCAAGACGCTGATGGTGTCGTCGCACATCTTGTCGGAGCTCGCGGAGATGTGCACATGCATCGGGATCATCGAGCGCGGGAAGCTGCTGTACAGCGGTTCGATCACGGACGCGTTTGAGCGGACGAAGAAGATCTCGGGGGTTTCGGAGCGGATCCGCGTGCGGCTGGCGGAGGACGGGGTGCCGATCGAGATCGCCCGACCGCCGCTGGAGAACGACCAGCGGGTGAAGCGGGTCGTGGTGAGCGCGGAGACGCCTCGAGAGATGATCATCGAGCTTGGTGACGGGAAGCACGGGCATCACTTCGTGATCGAGAAGCTGATCGGGTGCGGTGCCCACATCGACCTGTTCCAGCCGGAGGAAGTGAAGCTCGAGGACGCGTTCCTCAAGCTGACGACGGGGGCGCTGCAATGACGCAGGCCGGCCCCGCGCCGTCGATCGCCAAGGCGAGCAGGTCGCCGCTGTGGCGGCGTGCGCTGCGGGCGCTCAACCCGGTGGCGATCGCCACCGGCATTCCCGGCGCGGTGTTCCACAAGGAAGTCGCGGTCGGCGGGCGACGGGTGTCGACGTACATCGTGCGGGGCGCGTTCGTGCTCGCGGTGCTGGCGGTTGCGGCGCTGGTGATCCTGACGAGCATGGAACCCGGATACAGCAACCAGGGTCCGGCGGCGCAGCTGCAGCAGTACCAGACTGTCGCGCCCGCGCTCACCCTGACGATCGGCTGGTGCACGCTGATCGGCCTGACGCTGGTGGGCGTGAGCCGCGGCGGCGCGTCGATCTCTGACGAACGCCGGATGGGGACGATCTCGGCGCTCATGACGACGCCGCTGATGTCGTGGCAAATCGTGCTGGGAAAGACGCTGAGCATCCTGATCGAGATCCTGGTGCTGGGGCTGGCGACCGCCCCACTGCTGCTGGCGGCACGTGCGTTCGGCGGCGTGACGGTGGAGGTCATCGCGCGGATCACCGTGCTGACACTCCTGCACGCGACCGCGGCGTGCGTGCTGTCGCTCTTCTGGTCCGTGAACTTCCGGCGGAGCGGGAGCGCGATGCTCACGGGGCTGGGCGTGCTCGCGATGATCGAGATCGGTCCGGGGCTCATCGCGTTGCTGGCGGACCGAACACTGCGCGAGTTTGGCCTTAGTTTCTCGCAGTTCAGCGCCAAGTTCTTCGGCCTTGGGGTCGGTCCCGAGAGCGTGTTCATGCTCACGTGTACACCCGCGGTGTTCCAACTCTCGATGATGGAACTGATGGGGATGGGCGGCGGCTTCCCGGCCTTTGGGCAATCGCTCGTGCTGGCCCATGCGGCGTACTTGTGCTTCTGGATCGTGGTGGGGTTCTTCGCGACGTCGATCGTGCTCCGCAGGCGGCTCGCGCTGGACGCCGCGGGCGCGGCCGAGAGCGTCAAGCCGGCGGGCAAGAAGCGGAAGAAGAACGCGGCACAAGACACTGCGACGGATGGGCAAGAAGCGGTTGCAAGCGCGGTGCCGGTGGTGCACGAATCGCGGGGCGAGAGCCGCGAGGTGGGTGATCAACCGGTGATGTGGCGGGAGTTGGAGCAGCGCACGTTCCGCAAGCGGTGGCACATGGTCGCCGCGGCGCTGACCATCGCTGGGTTCCTGCTGTACTTGTACATTCAGGTGGGCGTGGACGAGGAAGGGCTTCACTTCACGCTCGCGGTGCTGGGTGCGCTCGGGATCCTTTGCGTGGCGGCGGCGAGCACGACAGCGGGCATCACGTCGGAGCGCGAGGGCCGCACGTGGGAGACGCTGCTGACGACGCCGCTGAGCGCGTGGGAGATCATCACCGGCAAGTTCGCGGGGGCGCTGCGCAAGCAGATCTTCCTCCCTTCGATCCTGTTCGCGCACGTGGTGCTCGGAGGGATACTGACGGGCAACGTAGGCGTGTCGGCGCTGGTGTTCATGGTTCCCATCCTGCTCGGGCCGGTGCTGCTGCTGACGGCGACAGGGAGCTACTGCAGCCTCGCGCTGAAGCGGAGTTCGGCGGCGTCGACGTTGAACTTCCTGCTCGCGCTCGGCGCGTTCGGCGGGTTGCCGATGGTGTGCGGGATCCTCATGAGCATCTCGGGCACAGAAGACGGGCTGCAGGGGCTGTTCGGCACGATCATGGCGTTCAATCCGTTGGGGATGAGCTTGCTCGCGATCGGCGGCGCGATCGACGGCAGCCCGATGTCGCGCGGGGGCACCTACGACTTCTTCGACGTCTGGGACCTCTCCATGATCGAGTATGCCGGGGTTGTCTTCGCGGTGTTTGCCGCGGAACTCGGGGCGACCTTCCTGGTGCTGCGGCTGACAGCCGCGCGGCTGGCGCGCGAGTCCGGCCGTACCCGATAACCCGCACAGAACCCGCACCGCCAGCGAGCGGAGTGGACGATCTCACCCCGGGCCGGTGGCGCGGCCGATATGAAGAGCATGCCGATTCCCTCCCCGGGGCGTTTGGTTGCGGTGTGCGCGCGGGTTGCCGCGGGCGTTGCGCTGTGCTGCGCGGCGGGGCAGGCGTGGTCGCAGGGGACGAGGCCGGCGACGGCGGGACGGGTGGTGAAGTTCTTCGACTTCGAGGAGAAGGCGACGAACCCCGGCGATGTTCCCCGGTACTGGTACCGTGCTCAGGATGATCCGACGGTGGGGCGGATTCGCCCGGGCTTTCCACCGTGGAACGAGGGGCGGATTCTGTACATCGAGGAGGGCGGGGTCGCGTTCTCCGGCGAGGGTGCGGTGAAACTGCCGACGGACGGGGGGAGCACGAGTCTGACGCTGGAGGCGGGGGTCATCCCGATCTTCCCGCAGGCGGACTACGCGGTTTCGGCGCGTGTTCGAACGGAGAAGCTGAAGCACGCGGGCGCGAGGTTGATCGCGAGGTACTTGGATCGGAGCGGCGCGGCGATCGCGGGGAGCACGCGGGTGAGCGCGGTGGTTCGCGGCGAGGAGTGGACCGAGGTCACGCTCGAGATCGCGGGGGAGTACGCGCAGGCGGCGGACATTCAACTGGAGCTTTGCCTGCTGCAGCCTTCGGAGGACGGGAGCGAGGCTGGGCCGCGGGCGGTTCGGCATCAGGATGTGACGGGGGCGGCGTGGTTTGACGATGTGGCGGTGATTCAGTTGCCTCGGGTGGAGTTGTCGACGACAGCGCCGCTGAACGTGGGCGCTGAGGAGTTGCCGCCGGAGGTACTGGCGTCGGTGCGGGATCTGACAGGCGAAGCGCTCGAGCTGAAACTGGAAGTGGTGGACGCGTGGGGCGGACGGATCGACACGTACACATCGCCGCCGACGGGGGGCGCGATCGAGACGCGTTGGCGGCCGAAGCTCCCGAAGTTCGGCTGGTATCGCGTGAAGATGGACATCGTTGCTCCCAACGGGCGCGTCGGGGGTTCGCACGTCGACCTGGTGTGGTTGCCCCGCACGGAGACCGGTGGGGCGCTCGCGCTGGACGCGAGCCCGGCGCGGACTCGGGCGTCGACTTCGCGAGATCGGGAACGATTCGGGGTGATGCTCAACTCGCTGCCGAAGGGGGACGCCGGGGATCTCGGGAGCACGCTGCGCGCGATCGGATCCGGGCGCGTCACGGTGCCGCTGTGGCCGCGCGAGGGCGGAGCGCCCGAGACTGCGCGGCTGATGACGGTTGTCGACGAGTTGCTGGCGGAGTGGCAGGAGGTCGCGTTCTCGCTGGAGCGAGTGCCCGCGGCGTTGGCGCTTGCCCAGAAGGTGCCCGCGGACGATCCGTGGACCGTGCTGATCGGAGACAACGGCACGTGGTTGCCGTACCTGGGCACCGTGTTCGATCGGTACGGGCAGCGCGTACGTCGCTGGCAGATCGGCGCGATGGGCGACGACCGCGGGTTCTGGCGGCCGGGGGTGGGCGCGGACATGCAGCGGCTGGAGCGGTCGCTCGCGAAGCTCGTTTCGGGCCCGCGGATCGGCATTCCGACGCGGTTTGACCGCGCGTGGGACACGAAGTCGCTGCTCACTGGATCGGAGCCCGCGACGCTGCTGTCTCTGGTGACACCGGACATGTCGGAGGTCGCGATCGGCGATGGCGTGCGCGCGTTTGCCGCCGCGGCAGATGGATTGGCGGCGGCACCCGAACTGAACATCGTGATGCAGACGATGCCGGTGGAGCGTTACGGAAACACGGCGGGGGCGAGCGAGCTTGTGAAGCGCGCGGTTGAGTGCTGGGCGGCGACGCCGCCGGGTCGCGCGGGGCCGACGATCACGATCGAGCAACCGTGGGATCTGGTTGGGGGGCAGCGCGAACGCGCGATGCCGCGACCGGAGCTGGCGGCGTGGTCGAACCTGATCGCGAGGCTGAGTGATCGGCGGGTGGTGGGCGCGTTCCCGGTGACGGAGGGAGTTGCGTGCTACATCCTTGCGCCGGCGGAGGGCGTGCCGGCGGAGCGGGGGGGTGCGCTGGTGGCGTGGAATCGCTCGGCGATGCCTTCGGACGCGGTGATCGAGGCGTATCTTGGCGACGATGCGTTGAGCGTCGTTGATCTCTACGGCAACGCGACGGCCGCTCCGGCTGCTCCTGTTGTTGCGGGGAGGCGATCGGGCGTTCGCGTGCGGCTGGGGGATGAACCGGTGTTCATCGAGGGGATCGACGTGGAGCTGTGCCGCTTCATCTCGTCGTTCAAACTGGAGCCAGCGTTCATCGAGTCGACGAACAACCAGCACGAGCGGTCGCTGTTGATTCAGAACCCGTGGCCGGTTTCGATTTCGGGGAAGATCACGATTCTCGAGCCGGGCGGCTTCGATGCGGCGAAGGGGAAACGGGATCGCGACTGGAGGATCTCGCCGCGCACGATGCCGTTTACTGTGGAGCCGCGGGGCGTGGTGTCGGAGCCGTTCGCGATCGCGTTCAGTCCGACGGAGGAGCAGGGGTCGCGGCCGTTTGTGGTGAACATCGATCTGGTTGCGGACAAGCAGTACGGCACGCTGACGATCCGTCGCGCGATCGAGATCGGCCTGAGCACCGCGAGCATGGAGTTGTCGTACAGCCTGCGGGGACCTGGTGCGCAGGATCTGGTGGTGGAAGCCGCGATCTCGAACACGGGGGATGAGCCGCTGATGATGGAGTTGACCTGCTTTGCGCCAGATCTGCCGCGGGCGAAGAACATGGTGGCTGACCTTGTTCCGGGGCGGCAGTCGGTGAAGCGGTTTGTGTTCAGCGGACAGGCGGCGAATCTGCGCGGGAAGCGGATCATCGTGAGCGCGGTGACACCGGAGGGTGGCGCGCGGCTGAACAAGTCGATTCTGATCCAGTGAATCAGGCGAGACGGGTGGACGTGGGCGGGGGCTCGAGCGGGAGCATGCGTGCCCACTTGAGGAACGCCTCGTACTGGGCTCTCACTTCGAGGAGCGAGTCGCCGGCGAACTTGTCGCGGAAGACGCGGGCGACTTCGAAAGCGGCGACGTTTTCGAGGACGACGCTCGCGGCGGAGACGGCGCAGACGTCGCTGCGTTCGTACTGGCTGGCCTGATCCTGCTTGGTGTTGAGATCGATGGAGGGCATGCCGCGGAGAAGGGTGGCGATGGGCTTCATCGCGGCGCGGACGATGACGGGTTGGCCGTTGGTCATGCCGCCCTCGGTGCCGCCGGCGTTGTTGGAGGGGCGGGTGAAGCCGAGGCAAGGCGAGTCGATCTGGGTGGGGTCGAAGGCGATGGGGTCGTGGACTTCGTGACCCTGGCGGCGGGCGACATCGCGGCCCATGCCGATCTCGACGGACTTGATCGCCTGGATCCCCATGACGGCGTAGGCGAGGCGTGCGTCGAGTTTGTCGCGCCAGTCCATGCTGGAGCCAAGACCGGGGGGACAGCCGAAGACGTGGGCCTCGACGAGGCCACCGAGTGTGGTCTTGTCGATCTTGGCCTGGCGGATCGCGGCCTTCTGGGCGTCGGAGGCGGCGGGGTCTGGGCAGTAGGTTTCGCTCGCGTCGCGGAGGGCCTTCAGTTCGGCGAGGTTGTCGGGGCGGACCTGAGCCGTGGTTTCGTGCGTGCAGATGGACCGGACGAATCCGAAGGCCTCGATGCCGAAGTGCCGCAGGAGGCAGCGGGCCAGCGCGCCGGCGGCCACGCGCGAGGCGGTCTCGCGGGCGGAGGCTCGTTCGAGGGTTTCGCGGCAATCGGTGGTGAGCCACTTGATGCTGCCCGCGAGGTCGGCGTGACCGGGGCGGGGGCGGTAGACGGGTGGGGTCTTGGCGAGATCGTCGAGGCGGGAGTCGTTGTTGCGGATGACCATCGTGACGGGCGCACCGATGGTGCGGGCCTGCCGAACGCCGGTGAGGAACTCGACGCGGTCTTCCTCGATGTTCTGGCGGCCGCCGCGACCGTACCCGCCCTGGCGACGGGCGAGTTCGGCGTTGATGAAGTCGAGGTCCACCGGGACGCCGGCGGGGAGCCCGACGACGGTGATGACGAGTGCGGGCCCGTGAGACTCGCCCGCGGTCTGGTAGGAGAGGGTCGGCATGGCCCAAGAGTACGGGGGGTCGGGCCCGGCTGCCGAGCGGGGCCGATTCCGCTACCCTATCGCTTTCTCGGGAGTTCCACGTGCTCGTCTACGCCATCGCGATCTTTCTGTCCGCGGCATTGCTTTTCCTGGTCCAGCCACTGACCGGGAAGCTGTTGCTGCCGCTTCTGGGCGGGAGCCCTTCGGTGTGGAACACCTGCATGGTGTTCTTCCAGGGCGCCTTGCTCGCGGGGTATTTTTACTCGCACCTGATCTCGAAGGTGAAGAGCGTGGTGACGCAGGGGGTGATACACGCGGCGGTGCTGGGGGCGGCGTGGATCACGCTGCCGATTGCGCTGCGGGATTCGAACCCGGATTCGACGAGCCCGACGATGTGGCTGCTGGTGACGCTTGTCAAGACGGTTGGGCTTCCGTTCTTCTGCGTGGCGACCACGGGGCCGCTGGTGCAGCGTTGGTTTTCGAGAACGGATCACCCGGCAGCGAAGGACCCGTACTTCCTCTACGCGATGAGCAACGCGGGGAGCGTGGTCGGGCTGCTCGCGTATCCGGCGGTGCTTGAGCCGCTGATGACGCGGCAGATGCAGGGGGAGGTGTGGGCGTGGGGGTTCGGCGCGTTGTGCGCGGCGTTGGTGGCGACCATGGTGCTCACGTTCAAGAAGCTGGCCCCCGAGGCCGCAGGTGTTGAGGCGGGGGCGAACTCCCCCACTGCTCCCGCGGCACCGCTGGACGGGCGGCGGCGGTTGAAGTGGGTGTTGCTGGCGTTCGTGCCGTCGAGCCTGATGATCGGCGTGACGCAGAGCATCTCGACGGATGTTGCGGCGGTGCCGCTGCTGTGGATCGTGCCGCTGCTGCTGTACCTGGTGAGCTTCATTCTGGCGTTCTCGAAGCTGCCGTGGCTGACCTCGCGGATGCTCGGGCGGGTGCTGCCGCTGCTGGTGATCCCGCTGCTGGCGGTGATGCTGACGAGCGCGAAGTCGCCGCTGCTGCCGATTGTGCTGGCGCACCTCGCGGTGTTCGGCGTCGCGGCGACGATGTGCCACCGGGCGATGGCGGAGGATCGGCCGGAGGTGAAGCACCTGACCGAGTTCTACCTCTGGATGTCGGTGGGCGGGGTGCTGGGGGGGATCGCGAACGCGCTGGTGGCGCCGGTCGTGTTCGATCGCGTGCTGGAGTATCCGATCGTGCTCGCGCTGGCGTGCATGCTGCGGCCGCAGACGATGG
>JBIKMF010000153.1:0-8917 GCA_044359425.1 Phycisphaerales bacterium | reverse complement strand
TGTTTGGCGATCTCGGGGAGCGAGGGCTCGCGGGTGAGGAAGAGGGTGAGGAACGCGTCTTGATCGATGTTCTTGGTGTTCATGCCCCGAACATAACGGGGCGTGGGCGGGGATCAAGAGGTGAGCGGCGGCGAGTTTGGGGCCACTGACAGCAGTATGTCAGTTTGGGAGGGGAAAGCAGGGGGAAGGGTGGGGAGGGGGTGGCGGGGGAAAGCTCAAATCAGCAAAGCAGCAAATTCGGAGTGGGTGATGGCGCCCGGGCCTCGCAGCCCTGGACTTGCGTATGTCCGCACCTTCGGTGCTCGGTTTGGGTGCACGGGGGGTGTGGGTGGTTGGGGGTGGGGTGGTTCGCACTGAAACCGAAGCGGTTTCAGTGGCACCGGTTGGAGTGCTGCGTGGTGTGGGCGTGGTGTGGGATCGTTGGCACAAGGAAGACGCGGCTGGAAGCCGCGTGGGGGTACTCAGCGGCAGAATGCCGCTGCCGCCGCGAGCACTGCGGTCGAAACGAGCGTACGGAAGCGATAGGACATCCAGAATCTCCTAGTCACTGCTCCACCCGCTCGCAGGATCGGGAAGGCGACGCCGCCTCCGGGCGGCGAGCGTGAGAGCAGCAAGGAGAACGGGGACAGTGCCGGGACTGGGAACAACGGCAATCCAGCCTTCGGTTATGCCCGGGCTGGTGATCAGGTTGCCGGCAAAGACCTGGCCGTCGGCGGAGACCGCCTGCACGGCGGTCAGGACAACTCCCGCGGGAACCTCAACTCCTGCCTCGGCGAGAACGTCGGCGATGCGTTGCATGCCGTGCCCCTCGCGCCAGACAAATCCGCTCGCCCCGCCGGGGAAAAAACCCATGCCAACCACCGTTGTGCCATCGGCGCTGATACCGAGGGCTTCACTGTCGCGAAAGATCTGCGCCGGATCCAAGACGAGGAAGGAACCATCGGGGCCCCATCGCATGGCGGTCGACCGGGCGTCCGAGGCCCGCGCCGCCATTCCAGCGACCCACTGGCCGTCTGCAGACACGGCACTCGCACGCTCGCTATTGCCCCGCGGACCTCGAAGCGCTACATACCCCCCCGCAGCTGTGTACTTCCAACCGGTGAAACCAAGCTGGCCGCCGGCTTCACCGACGATGACCGAGCCGTCGAAGTTGGTCGCGAGTGCTGCGGACTCGGCGCTGTATCCTGGTACCAGCGGTAGTTCTTCGTATCCGCTTGCCTCGCTCCATCGCGCGGCCCTTGATTCGATGTCCGGGGGTTGTATGACATCCACGACGCTACCAACGGCAACGAGGCCGTTGCCGCTGAGGCCGACCATCTGCGTGCCGTCATGGTCGGGATGGCGGCCGCGATTCTGCAAGGGACCGCTGCCGAACTGAAGGGCGGTGACGAGTGTGTCGTTGCCGACAGCTACGCTGCCGTCCGCGGAGACATCGTAAAGGACCGTGGATGTCATTCCTGCGGCCAGGGAATACTGCTCGCGACCGCTTCCGACTGTCCAGCGGAGGGGGTACCGTTCGTAAGTCGATGGCCAGTACAGGCCCACGGCGGTCGTTCCGTCGTCGCTGAGCGAGGTGAGCCTATCGTTCGCGACTCCAGTGCGATAAAACCCCACCGGCGCCCGCTGCGCCCACGCCGTGTGCTCTGTTGCAAGTACCCCACCCGCAACCGCGATCAGAACCAGTGTGCGCAGCATCAGCGTTCTCCTACGGCGAGGGCCCATGAAGAGAGTGCCACACGGTGGGGAGTGATGCCAGCAAAGTGTCGGAATAAGCGGTGCGGGCGGGAGATTTGGAGGCCTTGGGCCGAACACGTCCTGAACCGGGAGCCAACCTCGGGTGCCGTTGAAACTGCTTTGGGCTCAAAGGGGTGAACCAGAGGCATGCGTGTTGTGAGGATGGTTTGGTCGTCGGGTTGTTCACTCCTCTGCCCCTCGCGGGGCAGGAAGAAGATTGCGAACTCGGTTCCACGGGTTGCGCTCCGCCCGCGAGGACGCGGGCTGCGCTGCACCCGTAGCGACATTCCTCGGCCCCTATCGGGGCCGGGCATGAGGGGTGGGGTGGGTGAAGGAAGCAATATGTAGATGAGACTGTGGTGTCTTCCACACCTTCGGCGTGGAGAAGTGGTTTGTCGGGCCTGCCGGGGGTGTCGTCGCAAAGCCTCCTCCACGCCCCGTCTACTTACTTTCAGCCCTTCGGGCTGTGAAGAGGGCCATGGGGCATAGGCCTTAGGTAGGCACGGTGGTGCGCCGTGATGTTGTGAGTGAGGCACTGGGCACTAGGCACTGGGGAAGAGGAAGAGGAAGAGGGGGTGGGTGGTTGCGTCTCATGCCTGGCGCGGATGTGTGCGGACTCCTTTGCCCCTCCGGGGCAATTAGGAGATTGGAATAACTTTTTCCACGGGTTGCGCGATGCTCAGAGCAGCATCGCTCCACCCGTAGCTACATTCCGGCGCCCCGCTGGGGCGAAGATGGTGTGGGGGTGGGTGGTGGAAGTAATATGGAGGTGAGTAGTTTGGTGTCTTCCACACCTTCGGCGTGGAGGGTTGTTTTGTTGGCCTACCGGTGGCTTGCTCGCAAAGCCTCGCCGCGCCACCGGCAACGGGGCGTGCGCCCGAAGCGGGCGAAGAGGGGTGGGGCGCTGTGTTGTTGGCGCGGCGTTGTGGCGTCGGGAGTCCAACCGCACGCCGGAGGCGTGCGGGAACGCTTTGGCTTGAACGCCAATGCTACCGGCGCTCGCGGCCGGGGACGCCGATCATGGTTGTATTGTCGGGGACGTCGCGGAGGATCACTGCGCCGGCGGCGATGGTGACGCCGCGGCCGATCGTGATGCCGGGGAGGATGCGGGCGCCGAGGCCGACGAGGGTGTCGGCGGCGATGCGGACGTTGCCCGCGAGGACCGCGCCGGGGGCGATGTGGACGTTGGGTCCGAGCTCGCACTCGTGCTCGACGATTGCGCCCGAGTTGATGATGCAGTGGTCGCCGATGCGTGCGAGCGTGTGGACGATTGCGCGGGGGCCGATGAACGTGCCCGCGCCGATGGACGCGGTCGGGGAGATGGTCGCGTCGGGGTGGATGACCGTGGTGGCGGGGTGCGGGTGTGCGGCGATGACGCGGCGGCGGGCGTCGAGCGAGCCGAGGGTGAGGATCCACGGCGCGCGATCAGGGAGGGAACTGAGTGGGCCCTGCCGCGGAATGGCGAGGCGGGTGACGGCGGGTGCGGGGGCGTCGTCGTAGCAGCCGGTGATGGTGAAGCCCGCGAGCGTGGCGGACTCGGCGACGACGAGGGCGTGGCCACCGCCGCCGGCGAGGATCAGTGGTTGAGGCGAGGGCGAGGTCATGCGCCCGACTCTATCACGGCGCGGGGGTTGGTGCGGATCAGCAGCCGGCGTCCCAGTCGGCGAAGAAGGCGATGACGTCGTCGCCGTCGGTGCCGCCGTCGCCGTTGTAATCGGCCTCGCTCACGTCCCAGTCGCCGAAGAAGGCGATCACGTCGTCACCGTCGACGCCGCCGGAGCCGTCCCAGTCGGCGGTGCAGACGGGGGTGCCGGTGGCGGGGAGGGTGGCGTTGCCGGAGAGGGAGGTCTGCTGGGTGTTGATGGACAGGGACATCAGGAGGTGGGCGGGTTCGCCTGTGCCGGAGAGGGGGGGGAGATCGAAGGGGATGTTGGGCTCGAGGGGCACGGGCGTCGTGCTGGACTGGTTGTCGCTGACGGTGACGCCTAGGGAGGCGGTCGCCGCGGCCGTGTTGATGGTGCCGGTGACGGTGACGTCCTGGGTTTGGACGTTCTGGCTCGGCGAGCCCTGGAAGATGATGTCGGTGGTAAGCGTCGAGGGGACGACGAGGGTGAAGGTGTACTGGTTCGCGCCGGCGGGGACGAGCGTGCCGCTGACAGGTGCGTTCTGGAGGACGTTGATCTCGGTGACCTCGGCGTTGCCCAAGGGGAGCGGGATCGGGACCACGAAGGGGTACGAGTTGTTCGGCGCGGCGGTGAGGAAGGACTGGTAGGTGACGGAGGTGTTGATCGGGAAGGTGGGGTGGGCGGCGGTCCCGATGAGGTTGGTGGAGAGGGCCGAGAGCTCGATGGAGTTGGCGGGGAGGTTGACTGCGAGACGGTACGCGCCGGCCGGGAGACCGGTGATCGGTCCGGCCGCGTTCCCGTTCCCCGAAATCGTTCGGGTAAGGTTCGTGGGGGCGGGAGCCCGGGTGCCGAAGATGCTGAAGTTCAGGGTACGGGTGCCGCCGGGGTTGGTCGTCTGGTTGTAGTTTCCGATGAAGGTGCCGCCGAAGGTGGCGTTGCCGCTGAAGTTGCCGGAGAGGCTGGCGGCGGGGGTGACGGTGAAGTCCCAGGCCTGCGCGGCGGCGAGGGGGGTGATGGATGCAAAAGCTGCGATGGCAAGGAGTTGGCGCGTGTTCATGGGGGTATTCCTGGGATGGCGAGCGGGCCCGGATGGTACCATGGGGACTAAGAATGGCGAAGTGTAAAAACGAAGACAGCAGCCTCTCTCTCCAAAGGCTGCTGTTCGTTGTCAATCCTCTGGCGGGCGGTGAGGTCGACCTTTATGTCCGTCTCTCAGTCTCTCTCCAAACTGCGGGCGGAACGAGGATGAGAATACCCGGGTAGGTGGATTTCCACAAGTGGATGCATGTTGATTTTCTCCGATTTTGGTGGCACGACCCCGTTTTATTGGTTTGTTTGGTGTGTTATGCGGAGCCTTGTGTTCCGATAACCATCGATTTGGGGTGGTCTGGGGGTGGGGAAAGGCGGGGCGGGGGGTTGGCGCGGCAAGCGGCGGAACCTACCCTCCGAACATGCCATTTACACCAGTCCCGGAGATTCTGGACGAGCTCCGGCAGGGCCGGATGGTCGTGTTGACCGACGACGAATCGCGGGAGAACGAGGGGGACCTCGTGCTGCCGGCGCAGTTCGTGACGCCGGAGGCGGTGACCTTCATGCTCAGCAAGGCGCTGGGGTACATGTGCCTCTCGTTGACGGAGGAGGACTGCGACCGGTTGGGGTTGCACCCGCAGTCGACGGTGAACTCGACGGTGCGCGGGACGGCCTTTACGGTCTCGATCGACCTGCACCACAAGCACGGGGGGACGACCGGGGTTTCGGCGAAGGAGCGGGCCCGGTGCATCCAGATGGCGATCGACCCGCGGTTTGATGCGGACGACTTCGTGAGGCCGGGGCACATCAACCCGCTGCGGTCGCGCAACGGCGGAGTGCTGGTGCGGACGGGGCAGACGGAGGGGTCTGTCGACTTGTGTCGGTTGGCCGGGCTGTATCCCGCGGCGTGCATCATCGAGATCATGAAGCCGGACGGGGAGATGGCGCGGGTGCCGGACCTGGAGAAGTTCTGCGCGGAGCATCGACTCAAGATGTGCTCGGTGGAGCAGATCATCGAGTACCGGCTGGCGAGGGAGAGTCTGGTGAAGCGGATCGAGCCGCACGGGGGGCAGCGGCTGGTGACGGAGCATGGGGAGTTCCGGGCGTATCTGTTTGAGAGCATGGTGGATCCGTTGCCGCACGTGGTGCTCACGGTGGGGGATGTGGATGGGGTGTTCCGGGAGGAGCAGGGGGACGGGGTGCTGGTGCGGATGCACCGGCGGAACCTGCTGGGGGACGTGTTTGGCGAGGTGGGCTCGGGCGGGGAGACGAGCGGGGCGGTGCTGCGGGAGTCGATGCGGGCGATCCAGCGGGAGGGGCGCGGGGCGATTGTCTATCTGAGGACGAACGACCGGTCGGCGGGGGACTTTGGGTTGGAGGGGATGATCCAGCAGTTGAGGCGTGGGGCGCGGGACCTAGATGCGCCGGACTACACGGGGTCGCCGGTGCCGGCGGACCTGCGGCAGTACGGGGTGGGGGGTCAGATCCTGCGGACGCTGGGGGTTCGGCGGATGCGGCTGCTGACGAACAACCCGCGGCCGATGCCGGGGCTAACGGCGTTTGGGCTTGAGGTCACGGGGCACGTCGGGGTGGGGCGGGCTGGAGGGGTTGGCGTTGGGGGGGGTGGGTGATGTACGAGCTGACGGTTGAGGGGGAGTTCTGCGCGGCCCACGCGATCGTGATCGCGGGGGTGCGTGAGGCGAACCACGGGCACAACTGGCGGGTGACGGTGACGGTCGAGGGGCCGGAGCTTGATGGCGACGGGCTGCTCTGCGACTTCCACGAGGTGGAGCGGGCGCTGCGCGGGGTGATCGGGCCGTTGCACAACGGGGATCTGAATACGGCGGCGGCGTTTGCCGCGACGAACGCGACGGCGGAGCTGGTGGCGCGGCATGTGTTTGATGGGGTGGAGGGGGCGATGCGGGGGAAGCTGGCGCGAGGGGCGCGGGTGAGCGCGGTTCGGGTGACGGAGTCGGTCGGGTGCGCGGCGACGTACCGCGCGGGGGTTACGCGATGAGCCAGTTGAGCGTTGAGATCTTGGATGACACGGGGCGGCTGGGGCGCGAGGCGCTCGAGTATCTGACGAAGCACGCGGTGGCGGCGGTTCGGAAGGTGAACGCGGCGGGGGAGGTGCGGGTGCGGGTGATCGCGGATGCGGAGATGGCTGCGGCGCACGAGGAGTACGCGGGGGTGAGTGGGACGACGGATGTGCTGACGTTTGACATGAGCGATCCGGCGGAGGGGGCTGTTGAGGGGGTGGTGTGGTGCCGTATTGGGGAGCTGGAATCGGGGTATGGGCGGGGGGTGTTTGTGCTTGATACGGATCTGATGATCTGCTACGACGAGGCCCATCGACAGGCGGCGGCCCGCGGGTACGCTGTGGAGCGGGAGCTGTTGCTGTATGTGCTGCACGGGGTGCTGCATTGCCTGGGGTACGACGACCACGATGAGGAGTCGTTCGCGGCGATGCATGAGATGGAGGATGCGGTGTTGACGGCGATTGGAGTGGGGGCGACGTTTGGGGATCGGGTTCGGGAGTGACTGGAGGTACGCGGTGACGGGCGGCATGTGGCTGGGGATTGCGGTGGTGGCGCTGGGCACTGGGTCGGTGTTCTCGGCGTTGTCGCAGTCGCTGCGGGAGCTGTCGCGTGCGCGGCTGGAGGAGATTGCCGCGATCAGGAACAAGCGAGGGGCGACGGCGCGGGTGGGGCGGATTTTGGATGATGTGGCGGGGCATGCGACGGCGATCGCGTTGCCGCGGATCCTGGCGAATCTGGTGGTGGTGGTCGGGATTGTGATGTGGTTTACGTTGATGCGGGGGGTGGCGGCGCCGACGTGGGTGGAGGGGTTGGTGGGGGTGTTGATCTCGTCGCTGTTGCTGTGGGTGTTTGGCGTGGTGTTGCCGCACAGTGTGGCGCGGCACGCGGGCGAGACGACGGTGTACGCGTGGAGCGGGTTTTTGCGGGCGGCGTACATCGTGACGGGGCCGCTGAAGACGTTGGCGGGGGGCGTGGATGAGATGGTCCGGCGGTTGGCGGGGCGAACGGAGAAGGACGAGGCGGAGGAGTTGCAGGAGGAGTTGCTGAGCGCGGTGGCGGACGCGGAGGACGAGGGGGCGTTCGATCAGAAAGAGCGGGACATGATCGAGGCGGTGGTGCGGATGCGGGACAAGACCGTGACGCAGATCATGACGCCTCGGACCGAGATCGAGGCGATGGAGCTGTCGAACAACCTTGGGGTGGTGACGCAGACGATCCGCGCGATCGGGCACAGCCGGATACCGGTGTACGACGGGGACATGGACCACATCGTGGGCGTGTTCTATGTGAAGGACTTGATGCGGTGGTTGGCGGGCGAGAACGGCGGGGCGCGGGGTGGGAAGCCGTTTGATTTGCGGGGGTTGTTGCGGCCGGCGATGTTCATCCCGGAGAGCAAGACGATCCGGGAGTTGCTGGGTGAGCTGCTGGCGAAGCGGGTTCACATGGCGATCGTGGCGGACGAGTACGGGGGGACGGCGGGGCTGGTGACGTTTGAGGACATCGTGGAAGAGGTGTTCGGCGACATCCAGGACGAGTATGAGTTGCCGGAGGAGACGACGAGCGATGTGAGGTTGGACACGGTGAAGCGGCAGGCGGAGGTGGATGCGCGGGCGTACATCGGGGACGTGAACGCGGACCTGAAGCCGCTGGGGATCGAGCTTCCCGAGAGCGAGGACTACGACACGGTGGGCGGGTTTGTGACGGTGACGCTGGGGCGGATCCCGACGGCGGGCGAGAGCTTCGCGCACGAGGGGACGACGGTAACGGTGGTGGCGGCGGAGCCGACGCGGGTGACGCGTGTGCGGCTGGAGGCGGCGCGGTCGGACGAGCAGTTGAAGGACGAGGCGCGGGCGGAGGCGAAGGGGTGACGGGGTCTGATTAGATCGCGGCGTGTTTTTCGCCTATGGGTTGATTTTTGGTGCGGAATCGAATCAGAGGCTGGATTCGTGATTGAAATAGGCAGACTATTTAGCCTATGGGGCGAATTCCGCGACATGGTCTAATCAAGCGGCTCCAGGCCGAGATGCCCCGGGGGCGCCCGTTCGACGTCGCCGGTTTGGCCGAGCTCGGCGTCGGACCGCAACTCGCGGCCCGGTACGCCGAGCACGGGTGGATCGTCCGGCTTGGCCAGGGGGTGTACTGCTTCCCCGGCGATGAGTTGACGCGAGATGGATGCGTGTTGTTCCTCGGGCGGCGGGTGGACGGTTTGCACGTTGGGGGCAAGAGTGCTCTTGCGCTTCACGGGGTCCGCCACAACCTCGCGGTGCGAGAGGGGCTCGTGCTGTGGGGAGACCAGCGGTTCGTGTTGCCGGAGTGGTTCACATCACGCTTTCCATCGCGTTACGTCTCCGCCGCGCTCTTTGAGTGGCCTGATGGCAAGCTTGCGAAGGCGACGGTCTCGACGCCGGCCGGTGCCGCGGACGGGCTGCTGGCCTCGACACCCGAGCGAGCGGCATTGGAGATGCTCTACGAGGTTGGAACGAACCAAGG
>JBIKMF010000152.1:0-8922 GCA_044359425.1 Phycisphaerales bacterium | reverse complement strand
GGAGTTCAGCGGGTTCGCCAGCCAGATGCGCCACGCCGAAGAACGCCTCCACCGCGCCCTCCACACCCTCGGCGAGTTGCCCATCGGCGGCACGGCCGTCGGCACCGGCATCAACTGCCACGAGGAATTCGGCTCGCGCGTCGCGGCAGAACTCACGAAGCAGACCGGGATCCACTTCCGTGAGGCCGCCAACCACTTCGAGGCCCAGCACGCGAAGGACGCGTACGTCGAAGCCTCCGGGCATCTGAAGACCATCGCGGTGAGCCTGAGCAAGATCGCCAACGACATCCGCCTGATGGGCTGCGGCCCGCGCTGCGGCATCGGAGAACTCGTGCTGCCCGCCGTGCAGCCCGGGTCCAGCATCATGCCGGGCAAGGTCAACCCCGTCATCTGCGAGAGCCTCATCATGGTCTGCTGCCAGGTCATCGGCAACGACGCCGCGATCACCGCCGGTGGCCTGGGCGGAGTCGGCAGCGTGCTCGATCTCAACGTCGCCATGCCCATGATGGCCGCGAACATGCTGCAGAGCATCACCCTCCTCGCCCGCGGGTGCGACATGTTCACCACCAACCTCCTCGAAGGCCTCAAGCCCGACGAGGCCCGCTGCAAGAGCCTCATCGAAGGCTCCCTCGCCATGTGCACCTCCCTCGTGCCCGTCATCGGGTACGACAAGTCCGCTGCATTGGCCAAGGAGGCCTTCAAGCTCGGCAAGACCGTGCGCGAACTGGCCCTCGAGACCCTTGTGGGCACCGTGGACCTCGCGGGCAAAAAGATCACCGCCCAGACGCTGGACGATGCCCTCGATCCCTGGTCGATGACCCTCCCGGGCGGCGAGGGCAGCGCCGGCGGCTAACGCGTGGTGGTCCGGAGATCGACGATGCGGCACCGCTCGCACAGGGGCGATGCCACGGTCACCGCGGCGAGTGCCGCGAGGATGTCACGCGCCGTTGGGCCCTGGTTTCGCATAGCGGAGCGCGGCTTCCAAGGGGTCTGCGAAGCGGTCCCCGCGGCCAAAGGGCATAAGCCCCACGTAGAGGGTGACGATGACGAAGGCATCGGACCGCCGGGTACCCCCGAAAAGCCGCTTGGGCCCCCAGAGCATCGAGAATCCTCCCGGCGCGAGAACGCACCGAACTCCCGCAGGGACTGGGAGATGGGATTTCTCATGGCCCCGGGAGCGACAGGCCGATTGTGGAAAGACGGGTTGTCGCTCGCCCGCGAGCCTTCCAGACGCTACATTGGCGGTATGCACGAGCGAGGTGAACACGGAGCAGGACCAGGCTCACAGGATGTGGCCCGGCGCGAGGGATCGCAGCCGAATCAGGAGGATCAGAACGTCATGCTTGCAGTTCGACAGGCCCTGCCCGTTACCCGGGATTCCATCACGCACAAGTTCACGATCGAACGCCACGAGGGCTACCTGACCATCGGGCTCTACCCCGACGGTCGCCCCGGCGAGATCTTCATCAAGATGGCGAAGGAAGGCTCGACGATCTCTGGCATGTGCCAGGCCTTCTGCCGCGCGTTCAGCCTCGCCCTGCAGTTCGGGCTTTCCGTGAACGAGGCGGTCATCCGCTTCAAGGGCATGCGGTTCGAGCCCATGGGCTCCACCAACAACCCGCAGATCCCCGAAGTCAGCTCGATCGTCGACTACGTCGCGCGATACCTCGAGCTGCACTTCGGCACCAAGCCCTTGGGCCGCTAAGCCTCTCCGATCACGCTCGCCGTCGCCAGCTCCCTCGAATGGCTGAGCGAGACGTGCCATCGCACGATCCCCAGACCCGCCGCGATCTCCGCGGCCTTCCCCGTCACGTGCAGAAACGGTGCCCCCGACGGGAGCAGCCGCACCTCCACGTCCGTCCACGCGATGCCGTCGCGCCACCCGGTGCCGATGACCTTCAGCGCCGCCTCTTTCGCGGCAAAGCGTGCTGCGAACCGCGGGAACGGGTCGACGTGATCCCGCGCGTACGCTGCCTCTGCCGGTGTGAACACACGCTCGACAAAGCGATCGGCGTGACGCTCGATCATCTCGCGCACGCGGGCGATTTCGATGATGTCGATCCCGTGTCCGATGATCACGTTTACTCACCCGGTGCGAGGCTGAGGATCCGGTCAGCAAAGCGAGAGAAGGGCATGCTCTGAAGCCAGATACGCCCGGGGCCCCGGAATCGCATGTTGAACAGCCCCTCGCCACCGAAGAGCTTGTTGGTCATTCCCTTGACCATCTCGATCTCGTACTGAACGCTCGTCTCCATCGCCACAAGGCACCCCGTGTCGACGCGGATGATCTGGCCCTCCGCAAGATCCTTCACGATCACCGCGCCGCCACCCTGGAGGAACGCCAGCCCCTTCCCATCCGGCGAACTCAGCCGCTGAAGGACAAACCCCTCGCCGCCGAAGATGCCCGCGCCAAACCGCTTCGTGAAGGCGATATCAACGACGACGCCCTTGGCCGCGCAGAGGAACGCGTCACGCTGGCAGATGAGCTGCCCACCGAAGTCATGCAACTGCACCGGCACAACCGGCCCCGGCACCGCCGAAGAGAACGCCACCTCGCGCCGCTGGCCCGCGTGGTTGGTGAAGAACGTGACGAACATGCTCTCGCCCGCCATCACCCGCTTCCCGGCCTCGAACAGCTTCCCGAACACGCCGGATTCCTGCGACTTCATGGACAGGGCGCTCGTCATCTCGATCCCGTCGTCCATGTACAGCATCGCCCCGGCCTCGGCCACGGCCGCCTCGCCAGGGTCCAGCGTCACCACCACCGCCTGCAGGTCATCCCCGATGATCTGATAGTCCAGCACGTCCGTCGAACCCATGATTCACTCCTTCGCAGCACCCGCGAACTGTACGGGGCTCCGATTGCCGTCCTTGTCGTACGCCCGAACCCCGAAAAAACAGCCGTCCTTGCTTACGGAAATCGTGGCCTTGGTTTCAGCCCCCACGTCCTGCACCGCCGTCCAGTTCCACTCGGTCGTCTCCCGCCACACGACCTCATACCCCGCTACATCTGGCTCCGGACTCGCCTCCCACCGCAAACTCGTATCGGGCGATAGCGAGTCCGTCAGCATCCGCACCCGCGTCGGTGGAGACGGCGCGTTCGCCATAGCCACCAGCGCGGCAAGGTTCACCTTCGCCACATCCGCCATGTACCCGCGGTCGACGAACTCCGCCACATCGCCGTACGGCTTCCCGTCCCGCTCCACAACGTCCGCGTGCTGCCGCGAGTAGTCCTCGTGAAGCACCGTGATCCGAACCGCCGGAATTCCCCGCTCCGCGAATGAAGTGTGATCGCCCCCGCGCAGGAAGCGGTCGTCGCGAAACACCACAACCGGAGTAACCGCGGTGCGAGCCGCCGTGGCAGACTCGAACACGAACCTCGCGAGCTGCCGCCCCGAAGAATCGTTGAACGACGACCACGCCTTGATCTCCGCGTACTCGCTCGCCGACGGATTCCGCGGAATCCCGTGCGAAAATACCCGTACCTTGAACCGCTCGGGCGCATCGGCCAGCCGCGGCCGAGATCCCCACGGATCACCGACGATGTCGTTGCTCAGCACACCCAGAACCCGCCGCGTCTTGTCCGCCGAAACGGTGTCCGCGTGGAACTTCGCGCCGATCAGGCCCTGCTCCTCCGCCGCGGTGCAGAGAAAGACCACCGTGCTCTCAAGGGGCTTATCCGCCAGAATCCGCGCAAGCTCCATCACCACAGCCGTTCCCGAAGCGTCGTCGTTCGCTCCCGGCGCGTCGCCGATCCCATCCAGAGCGTTACCGTTGCGGCTGTCATAGTGGCCCACCACGTAGTAGAGCCTGTGCTCGGACTCGGGCATCGAGCCCTTCACCCGCCCCACCACGTTCACGACCCGCGCGCCATCAGGCAACCGAACCGAAGGCGGTGCGTCGAAGGCCTCCAACTCCGCGACGAGCGAGCCGCCCGCCGCCTTCATCTCGCCGAGAATCCAGTTGCGGGCCGCCCCGATCCCCCGGACCGGATCATCGGTCGCCGAAAGCGTGTGACGCGTCCCAAACGACGCGAGTTTCTCTACGGTCGCCATCATGCGATCCGGCGACACCTCCGCGAGGAGGCCGTCGACAGGGTCCACCGTGGCAGCAAGAACGGCAAGGGTCAAAACAAGCATCCCCCGAGTCTACCCGACTTCGCAAGTCGGGGGCTCGGGGGAGGCTTCACCAGAGGAGGGCAAATCCGGAGTGATCAGTTCAACAAGCGGGAGTCACCCGCTCGCTCAGGCCTTCCGGCCCGAGAAAATCAAGAAACAGCCAAGACCCGCGAGAACAACCGGAGCAAGAGGCAAGTGATTCGATTCCGTGGAGGCCGACGCGGCCGTCAACACACCCGGCTGCAAGGCAAAGGCCGTCGCACCAGAAGCCAGAACAGCAGCCGCGGCGGCGATGATCGTCAGGGAACGCTTCTTCATGGCTCTCTCCTCCGTGTCTGTGATTGCTGCGTTGGTCGCGGCGGCCCCGTGGTATCCGGTCGGGGCACTGCCGCTGCACCACGAATGTGCAGTACGCCAGGCCTCCCCGCCACCAACTGGCCCCCGAATCCCCAACGCGCAGCCCACCACCGCAGCGCCCTCGGCACACACGGAATCAACGCCCCCCAAACCCTGGTTATCCGGGCGCAGGCACGTAGTGCAGCGGAGCCTGAGTCCCCAGCGGATTCCCGGACAGGTACCACAGGATCAAGAACCCAATCCACGCGATCCCCAGCAGCACCGAGTACGGCAGCATCAGCGAGATCAGGTTCCCCAGCCCCGCCGAAGTCTTGTACTTCTGGTACACCGCCAGGATGATCAACAGGTAGCTGTTCAGCGGCGTGATCACGTTCACCACGCTGTCACCAATCCGGTACGCCGCCGTCGTCAACTCCGGGCTGATCCCGACCATCATGAACATCGGAATGAAGATCGGCGCCATCACCCCGAACTTGCTCAGCATCCCGCTCATCGCAAAATCGCCCAGCACCACCAGCAGCACAAACAGCGTGATCAGCAACGGGATCGGCAGATCGGCACGCACCAGCACCGTTCCACCCGCATACGCCAGCATCTGGTCCAGCCGCGTGTACTGGAAGTAGTTCACGAACTGCCCCAGGAAGAACATGATCACCAGCACCGGCACCAGGCTCCGAATGCCCGCGTACATCGCCTCGATGAAGTCCTTCTGCGACCTCAACTTCCCCGTCACAAACCCGAACACGCACCCCGGCACCAGAAACGCCAGGAAAATCAGCGGCACAATCACCTGCGACCACCGATCCCCCGGCCGCTCCACCAGCGACGGCGCCGCATTCCCCGACACCACGTAGTACCCCGCACCCAACGCCTTCCCCTCGTCGTCCGTCTCAGGTGCCTCCGCAAACAACCGCCGATCCCGCGGCGAAGCCTCGTACGTCGCCTGATCCACGATCCGGATCTGCTCGTGCGTCACCACCCGCCCGTTCGCCAGCGTCGGAGTCCCCTCGCCGTGAAGCGGAAGCCCCGGCGTCATCACCATCCACGCGAACGCCCCCACAATCGCCACCATCGCCAGCAGCGACAGCCACAAGCCCCGCGACTCGCTCCCCGTCAATCCCATGTCGCCGATCGCCGACGTGTCCCCCTTGTGCACGCCGATCTCCCGCTTCAGCCGCGGCTCAACGATCCGATCCGTCACAAACCACCCCGCCAGCATCACCACAATCGCCGACCCGCTCTTGAAGTACAGATTGTGCGTCGCCAACACATCCGGATACTTCGGATCGATGATGTGCGCCGCCTGCGTCGCAACGCCCGCCAGGAAGTTGTCCCCCGCCGTCGGAAAGAACCCGCCCCCGAATCCACCCGCAACCCCGCAGAACGCCGCCGCCATCCCCGCAATCGGAGATCGCCCGATCGCCGCGTACAACGCCGCCGCCAACGGCGGCAGAATGATGTACCCCGCATCGCTCGCCACCGATGAGTTTGCCCCGATGAACACGATCATCGGTGTCAACGCCCACCGCGGCGTGTGCAACGCCACCACCCGCATCAGCGCACTGAACAGCCCAAACTTCTCCGCCACCCCAATCCCCAACATCCCCACGAAGATCAGCCCCAGCGCCGGAAGCGCGGTGAAGTTCCGCAGCATCGACGACAACATCCAGTACAACCCCTCGCCCGTCAGCAAGCTCCGCGGCTGGATCCGCTCCCCCGTCTTCTCCAGGCTCACCACCGGGAACCCCCGCTCGTCAAGCCGAGGCGCCATCACCGTCTTCCCCTCCGCATCCACCTCGGCCTCACCCGCCGCGTTCAGCTTCGGCACCATCTGCACCGTGGGCCGCACCGTCTCCACCTGCCACCCCAGCGACGTCCCGAGCGCCGAAAGCGCCACCACGATCGCCGCGAGCGACGCAAACAGCAACGGCGGCTCGGGAAGCTTGTTCCCCAACCACTCGATCATGTCCAGGATGCTCTTCTTCGGCGCCGCTGTGGGCTGCTGCATTCAGACCTCCGGAGTCGGGGCACCCGTACTCGTGGCCCCAGCGTAGACACCCCACGCCTCCCGCTCACCATCCGGACACGAACGTCCGAAAGCCCGCGTCCACGTTCCTTCACAGAATCCAACCACCCCCCCGCCGCGAACTCCCAACGTGACCAGCCGCACCCCCGTGTCCGATCTGCCCCCGGCCCCGCAATCCTGGATGCGGCGTTGGCTGATCGCAGCAGGCGCGTACAACCTCCTCTGGGGTGCCGCAACCATCGCCGCCCCCGTCTGGACCCTCCGAACCCTCGGCGTTACCACACCCGACACCGCCATCTGGCCCCAGCTCTGGGCCTGCGTCGGCATGATCGTCGGCGTCTACGGCATCGGCTACCTCATCGCCGCCCGAGACCCCCTCCGCCATTGGCCCATCGTCCTCGTCGGCCTCCTCGGCAAGATCTTCGGCCCCATCGGGTTCATCGACGCGGCCTTCGCGGGCGACCTCCCCTGGCGCATGGGATTCACCCTCCTCACCAACGACCTCCTCTGGTGGATCCCCTTCACCATGATCCTCTGGGCCGCCGCCAACGCCTCGCAGCCCCGACCAGACGCCGCTCCCGTCTCACTCGCAGACGCCCTCCAACAGACCAAAACCCACACCGGCCAATCCCTCGCAACCATCACCCACGCAGGTCCAACCCTCGTCGTCCTCCTCCGTCACGCCGGCTGCACCTTCTGCCGCGAAGCCATCGCCGACCTCGCCCACGAACGCGAGAAGATCCGCAGCACCGGCATGCCCCTCGTCGTCGTCGGCATGTCCGCCGAATCCGACAGCCTCCGCGCCATCGCCGACAAACACCACCTCCGCGACGTCGAATGGGTCGCCGATCCCGACCGCCTCCTCTACCGCGCCCTCGAACTCCGCCGCGGCAACTTCCTTCAACTTTTCGGACCCATCGTCTGGATCCGCGGCATGCTCGCCGGTCTCAAAGGCCACGGCATCGGCACGCTCGAAGGCGACGGCTTTCAGATGCCCGGTGCTTTCGTCATCGACCACGATCGCGTCCTTCGCGCGTACCGCCACCGCACCGCCGCGGACCGCCCCGACTACGTGGAGCTGGCGTGCCCACTGAACTGACGCTCCTCCTGCTGCACTCCGCCTCCACCTGGGCGATGGTCGGCCTCATCTGGTTCGTCCAGGTCGTCCACTACCCGCTCATGCAAGGCTTCGACACCGCGACCTTCCCGCGATGGGCCGCGGCACACCAGACCCGTACCACCTTCATCGTCGGCCCCTTCATGTTCGTCGAAGCCGCCAGCGCACTCCTCCTTGCCGCCTCCGCCGACCTCGCACCCGCAGCCCGAACGCTCATCTGGATCGGCATCGGCATCCTCGCCCTCGTCTGGCTCTCCACCTTCTTCGTCCAGGTCCCGCTCCACGCCGTGCTCGACAAGGGCTTCGATCGCCGCGCCTGGCAACGGCTCGTCGCCACCAACTGGGTGCGCACCATCGGCTGGACCGTCCGCGGCGTCCTCGCAGGCCTCATCCTCGCAATCGAAACCGCCAACTGATATCGGAAGCCCCACATGACCAATCCCAAATGCCTCATCATCGGCGCCGCCGGCGGCATCGGCCGCGAACTCGCCGCCACGCTCCACGCCCGCGGCTACGAGCTCATCCTCGCCGGAAGAACCCTCGCCTCCCTCGAACCCCTCGCCGCCGAGTTCAACGCGACCGTGCGAGCCCTCGACGCCAGTGACTTCGCCGCAGTCGAATCCCTCTTCGCCGATCACCCCGGCATCACCGCCGCGGCAAACCTCGCCGGCTCCATCCTCCTCAAGCCCGCCCACCTCACCTCCGAGGCCGAGTTCGTCGAAACGATCTCGCAGAACCTCAAGACCGCGTTCGCCCTCACCCGCGCCGCCGGGCGGCACATGAAGAGCGCAGGCGGCAGCGTCGTCCTCATGTCCTCCTGTGCCGCGGGAATCGGCCTCGCAAACCACGAGGCCATCAGCGCCGCCAAGGCCGGCATCGAAGGCCTCGTCCGCTCCGCCGCGGCAACGTACGCCTCCGCTGGCATCCGGTTCAACGCCGTCGCCCCGGGTCTGGTCGCAACTCCGATGGCCCGTCGGATCACCGAGAACGAGGGCGCACTGAAGGCCTCCATCGGGATGCACCCGCTCGGACGAATCGGCACCGCCCACGAGATCGCCGCCGCCATCGCGTTCCTGCTCGCCCCGGAGAACAACTGGATCACGGGTCAGACGCTGGGCGTCGACGGCGGGCTCTCCCGCCTGAAAGTGCGATAGCCCCTACACCCGCAGCGCACCGCGCCGCTCGCAAGCAAGGGACGGGAAGCCCGTTTCCAGGCCTCCCGTCCACTGTGTGTGTGCGTCCCGTCCTCAGGACGGGCGATCCATTCAGCGGCGGACGTCCGCGCCCATGTTCTCGATGACGAA
>JBIKMF010000151.1:0-9051 GCA_044359425.1 Phycisphaerales bacterium | reverse complement strand
CGAGGCTTCCCGCTCATGCCCCGGAGCTCCTTCCCTCACCCCCGGTGTGTCTACGAACCGCGCCACCAGCCCCCCAAAGTCGATCATCACCCCCACGTGGTCCACGGTCGTCCCCGGCTCGTCCGCCACCGCCGCGACCTGCCTGCCCGCGAGCGCATTCAACAAGCTCGACTTCCCCACGTTCGCGCGGCCAACCGCCGCGACCAGGGGAGGATCGATCAACCTGCGCAAAAGCCGATCACGCACCGCCGGTTCCACATCCAGCGACCTCGTGCCCCACTTCCCGGGCTGCGCGAGCAACAAGTCCACCCCCATCGGGCTCGCCGCGCGGGCCAACACCCCCAGCATCCGCCGCTCCACTTCCGTTCCCGCCTCGGGCCACTCCGAGACCGCCCAATCCGCCGTCGCTCCCTCCGCGCTCGCAAGCCCTCGATTAATGAGTGCCTCCCCCAGTTCCTTGATCACCGCCGGCCCGCCGTGCGCCATGAGATGGCAGCACCCCTCCGACCACCTCGCAACAACCCCCCGGTCCACGCCGGCAAGATCGCGCAGCGGCATCTCCCCCACCCCAATCGGCCTGGCATCCCCGGTCACCACCGCGATCGCGTGATCGATCGCGGCAGCACTCTCCCCACGCAGCTCAAAGACCGCAATCGCCCCACTCCCCTGCGACGGAGTCACCAGCCGCCACGCGACGCTCACGCCTCGTCCTCGTCGACGTCGACGTCCTCACCCGCCTCCGCGTCCAACTCCCGCTTGAACGCCTCGCGAATCCCCATCAACTGCAGATCGGGAATGACATGCTCGACCAGTTCGTCGTTCTCAAACAGCAGGGCCGCATCCCCGCCCGTCGCCACGATCTGCGGGTACGCCCCATACGCCTCCGCGTACCGCTCGATCATCAACCGCACCAGCCCCTGGGCCGAACCAATCGCCCCCAGCACCATCGCGTGTCTCGTGTCCTTTCCAAACACACCCCTCGCCGGTTCAGGCTTAGCCACCTCCACCAACGGCAGCGCCGACGTGTGTTCATGCAGCGACTTGAGCATCATCGCCAGCCCCGGCGCGATCACGCCCCCTTGGAACGCACCAACCCCGTCCACAAAGTCCACCGTCACCGCCGTCCCCGCATCAATCACAATGCACGCCTGCTCCGCCCGCGCAAACGCCCCCAACGCATTCAGCAGCCGGTCCTGCCCCACCGTCGAGTCGTCGTCCAGCCCGTGGTTCATCCGAATGTCCAGATCCACCCCAAACCGAATCACGTTCTCCCCCGCCAGCTTGTCCGCAATCGCGTCCGACAACGGCCTGTTCACCGACGAAACCACAATCGCAATCTCATGGTGCCCCTCCGCCGCCTTCCGAACCGCCGCGGCAACATCCTCCGCACTCGTGTTCGCCACCGACACGGGGTCAAAGACCTCCTTGCCTTCAATCCGGCCAACACGGGTACGGGTATTGCCAACAGCGACGGCGACGAGTGAGAGCGGTTGCATGCGGGAGCATAGATGCCCTTCCGGCGAACTGCCCCACTACAGTCCCCCCATGCTCGGTTGCAAGGCTGACCAATCCATCGAACGGCGGATCGTCGAAGGCTTCCACTTCCCCCTCGGGGTCTACCCGATCGAGGAACTGACGCCCAAGGCGGGGTACTCCCTCCTCTTCGAACCCGCCGACGGCGACGACGAAGACGGCGAATGGGAGGAATGGCCCGACCGGTACTGCTTCGACGCCGTCGTCTCCTCAAGCCGCGTCGTCGCCCTCACCCGCAGCCTTCTGGCCATGCTCCCCGGCCGCATCTACCCCATCCTCGATGTCCTGGGCAACGACGCCCACCGCGAGATCGACCCCTACATCTCCTACGAACTCATCGGCACCGACCGCATGATCGACGACATCCGCCGATTCCAGGATTTCTTCTTCGAAGACGGCATGGTCGGCTTCGGGGCCATGAGCGAAGACCCCTTCTTCTACTTCTTCGTCGACGAACACAAGATCGTCACCATCCGGGCCCAGCCCGAACTCAAAGAACGCGTCGAACGCCTCCTCCACGCCTTCGACCTCGAACAAATGGAAGAGCCCGCCGGAGCCGACGCCGCCGCCCACGAACACCGCTCCGTCCTCCTCGCCCCCCCCGAATCTCCCGATCTGCTCAGCTTCGAAGAAATCGTGGAGCGTCTCAAGGACGACTGGCGCCTCCTCCTCAACATCGACCCCGACTCCAACCTCGACACCGACGGAAACGACCTCGGAATCACCCCGTGGAGGTGCGTCGTCCGCTGCGACTGGGAACCCCCCTCCCGCAAGTACGCCGAAATCATCCTCGACGCCCCAAACCTCCGAACCGCCGAGGAAATCGCCTTCGATACCTGCGAAGCGCTCGCCAAGGTCGATCACACCGAGTGGGAAAATGCAGTGATCGTTCTCGCCGATCGCCTCCGCCCCGACCAGCTCGAAGCCGCCAAGAAAAGGCTCCCCAAACCCAAGCGTGGCAAGATCCCGCCCGGGGTCCACGGGGCCCATTGGTTGTCGTAGCATATTCACAGATTACCGTACATGATCCGATCGAGTGTGAAATACACAGGAGTGCCAGTTTGCATCCGGCCGGGAGAGGGATTATCTTCCCGTCTTGCCGGAACCGGATTGGGGTCGGGTCGGTAACACTACCGGCCGTCTGGGATGCGGAGTCTCTCGTAGGCTTTGCACCCCCGGGGACCCTTCCTCCGGACGTCGTGAGCGCGTGGCGCTCACGACAACAGCAAGCGGAGACCGCGAGGTCTCCGAACAACTGGAACGGAGTGCTTTGAAAGCACTTGCAGGACTGTTGGTACGGCCCGCCCCGATCGGGCCCGAACCTTCGTCACCGCCGACAAAGGTTGATCGGGGTGATTGCCGCGATGGAGACTCTCATGACTGGGAACTCGCGTTACGTTCGTTCACTGATTGCCGCCGCCGGGATGCTCACGGGCATCGCCGCTCTTTCCGCGACCGCGTACGGCCAGACGGCCCCCGCAGTCGACGCCGGGAGCATCGGGGCACAGATCGAAGCCGCCAAGCAGGCCGCCGCGAATGGCAAGCTTGTCCGGGCCCGCAACATCCTTCAGTCGCTGAACGCCCCGGCCTCCGCCGCGTCGCTCTCCGACAGCGAGCGCGCCGAGGTTCTCTCGACCCTTGCCAACGTCAGCCGTCGGGTGAAGTCCCTGTCGGCGGTTGAAGTCAGCCTCCAGACCGCCGAAGAGTGCCTCGCCGCAGGCGACCTCCGCGCCGCCGAGTTCCACTGCCAGGCCGTGATCGAGGCCCCCAAGGCCACGAACATGGACTGCGGTCAGGCCCGCACCCTCCTCAGCCAGGCCCAGGCCCAGCAGGCGGCCCTCGCCCCCATGGCTCAGGACATGGTCGACGCGGTCATCGCTGACTTCCAGAACGAAGACTTCGTCGCCGCCAAGAGCACCCTCGACGCGATCGTCCGCACCGGTATGCCCCTCGACGCCGAGCAGTCCAAGCTCGTCGAGGCCTACCAGTCCCAGATCGTCGATCTCGAGCGTGCCAACGGCAAGCCCTTCAAGATGACCCGCATCGACGCCGCGATGTTCCAGCCCGGCGTCGTCAAGCGTCGCGAGCCCATGCCGCCGGCCCAGCCCGCCGCCGAGCCCGCGCCCGCCCCGGCCGTTGTCGAGAAGCCGGCCCCCGCGCCGGCCCCCGCGAAGCCCGCGCCGGTCGCTGAGACCACGCCCGCGCCCCTCCCCGCCGCGTCCCTCTCGCCCGCCAAGCCCGTTGCCGCCCCAGTGGCACAGCCCGAGCCGACTCCGGCCCCCGCTCCCGAGGCCGCCCCGGCCCCGGCTCAGCCCACCGATCCCCTCGATCAGGCCCGCGCCGTCGAGGCGGCCGCCCAGCTCGCCGAGGCCGACGCCGCCTTCGAGGCTGCCCGGTACTCCGAAGCCGCCAACCGCTACTCCGACCTCGTGAACCAGTACGGTTCCAACCTGTCCGCCGATCAGAAGGCCCACTGCGAGCTCCGCATCCAGGAATGCCGCGCCCGCCAGGGTGCCGGCGGCGCGACCGTCCTCGACAGCAGCCTCGAGAGCCGTAAGCTCGCCCGCGAAGCCGCGGTGACCGAGTACAACAGCTACCTCGCCGACGCCCGCAAGGCCCTCGAGACCGGCGACCCGGACTCGGCCCGTTCCCACCTCTCCTCGGCCCGCCTGCGGATCCGTTCCGCCGGCCAGTTCTTCGCCCAGACGGAGAACGAGTCCTTCGAGAAGGAACTCACCGACCTGAAGGCCGAGATCGAGACGCAGGACGCCGAGATCCAGGCCCGCACCCGTGAGGAGCAGGCCCGCCAGCAGAAGCGTGAAGCGGACATCGCCAAGTCCGAGGCCGCCAGCGCCCGCTCGCGGAAGATCGCGGAAGCCATCGGCCGCGTCCGCGCCCTCCAGGCCGAGCAGAAGTACGACGAAGCCATCCAGGTCACCAACGAGATCCTCTTCATGGATCCGATCAACCCGACCGGCCTCCTCCTCAAGGAGACCCTCTCGGACCTGGAGATCGTTCAGGAGTACCGCTCCCTCGCCCGCCGCAAGCGCGAGTCCGGTGCCCGCTACCGCCTCGACGCCGAAGAAGCCACCTCGGTCGGCCCCGACATCGTGAACTTCCCCGATGATTGGCCGAAGCTCTCGGCCCGTCGTGGCGAACCCGTCGCCTTCGCCGACGCCGAAGAAAACCGCCGCACGCTCGCTCTCCTCGATAGCAAGCGCATCCCGGCCAACTTCAACGACACCAACCTCGAACGCGCCCTCGACTTCGTCAAGACCGTCGCAGGCATCGACGTCGACGTTGACTGGCAGAGCCTCGACACCGTCGGCGTCAACAAGGAGAGCCCCGTCTCCCTGACCGTCTCCAAGATCTCGATCAAGAACCTGATCGACAAGGTCTGCGAGCGGGCCAGCCAGGATCCCGACGCCGGCGCGGCGTGGACCATCAAGGACGGCATCGTGTTCATCGCTTCCAAGGAAGTGATCAACAAGGAACGCGTCCTCGCCATCTACGACATCAAGGACCTCCTCGTCATCGTCCCGAACTTCGACGAGGCCCCCGAGTTCAACCTCCAGACCGTCCTCCAGTCCGCTCAGGGCGGCGGCGGCCAGAGCCCCTTCCAAGACCAGGGCGGCCAGGAAGAAGATGACGAAGTCCCCCTCGAAGACCGCGTTCAGGAAGTGATCGACATCATCACGACCAACGTTGACAGCGAAGGCTGGCAGGAGAGCGGCGGCGATACCGGCTTCATCCAGCAGTTCCAGGGCAACCTCATCATCACCCAGACCCCCGCCAACCACCGCGAAATCCGCGGCCTGCTCACCAAGCTCCGCGAGCAGCGCTCCATGCAGGTCAGCGTGGAAGCCCGCTTCCTCCTCGTCTCTCAGAGCTTCTTCGAGCAGATCGGCTTCGACCTCGACGTCTACTGGAACGGCGACAACAACCAGGTCCGCGCGGCCCGCGCCGCCGCACCCGGCCAGCAGATCCAGCCCTCCGACTTCTTCGACTTCACCCGCGGCGGCCTCCAGCGCCGTGTGACCGGCTCCGTCGACACCGGCGGCACCGGTGGCGGTACCGGCGCTGGCACCAGCCAGTCCGTTGCCCTCCCCTCCCCCCTCTCCGTCATCGGCACCCCCCAGAACAGCCTCGGCCTCTCCGAACTGCTCACCGAGGGTGACTTCGCGACCACGATCCTCGGCGAGGCCCCGGCCCTCGGTATCGGCGGCCAGTTCCTCGACGACATCCAGGTCGACTTCCTCATCAAGGCCACTCAGGCCGACCGCCGCACGGTCACCCTGACCGCTCCCCGCCTCACCTTCACCAACAGCCAGCGAGCCTGGGTCGCGGTCGCCACGCAGGTCGCGTTCGTCAGCGATCTCCAGCCCGTCGTCAGCGAGTCGGCCGTCGGTTTCGACCCCGATCTCGAAGTCGTCAGCGAAGGCGTCGTCCTCGACGTTGAAGGCACCGTGTCGGCCGACCGCCGCTACGTCTTCCTCACCGTCCAGACCGCCGTCTCGAAGATCGAAGGCTTCAACAGCATCGGCGTCACCGCCATCGCCGGCGGCCAGCTCGTGAACTCGGCCGACACCTCCTCCTTCATCCAGACCCCCACCGTCACCGTCACCGAGGTCAACACCTCGGTCACCGTCCCGGATCAGGGCACCATCCTCCTCGGCGGCCAGCGCCTCATCACCGAGAGCCAGGTCGAGACCGGCGTCCCCGTCCTCTCCAAGATCCCGATCCTCAACCGCTTCTTCACCAACCGGACCGAAACCAAGGAAGAGCAGACCCTGCTCATCCTCATCAAGCCCACCATCCTCATCCAGACCGAAGAGGAAGACCGCCACTTCCCCGGGCTCGAAGAGACCCTCAAGTTCTCCGGCCGCTAAACCCGGCCCCCAACAACTTGCACTCCTCGCGGCCCGGTTCACGCCGGGCCGCGTGCTTTTTGCACCCCTTGCCCCTAGTATGGGACGTCCCGAACGACAGCCCTGAGGCCAACGCTCACGGAGATCGACCGCATGCCGCCCGCTGACTCCCGAATCCGCGTCAAGCGCCAGGACGCCATCACCGTCGTCGAGTTCATCGACCGCAACATCCTCGACGAGGCCAACATCAACATGATCAAGGACGACCTGCTCCGGCTGGTCGATGCCGAGCAGTCGCCCCGACTGCTGATCTCCTTCGCCAACGTCGAGCACCTCTCCTCCGCCGCGCTCGGGGCACTGATCACGGTGAACAACCGCATCAAGTCCCGCACCGGCCAACTCCGGCTCTCGAACATCGACCCCCAGATCTACGACGTGTTCGTCATCACGCGTCTCAACAAGCTGTTCGAGATCCACCAGACCTCAGCCGAAGCGATCAAGTCCTTCACATGATCGCGCGTCGGTCCCAACGCCCGCGCATGAACGCAGCCGAGCCCATCCGCCGTGAGGACGACTCCGCATCGCTGAGCGTGCGGAACTCCGCTACGGAGATCGAGGCCGCGCAGGCACACATCGTCGAGGCCGCGGCCCGTCACGGGTACCCCAAGGCCTCCGTCTTCGCGCTCCGGCTCGCGATCCAGGAAGCCATCTCCAACGCCTTCCGTCACGGCCACCGCAACCTCCCCGCCGACCTCCCCATCACGGTCGAGTTCGCCGTGACCAACGCCGACGTCCGGGTCACCATCGAAGACCGCGGCCCCGGCTTCGACCCCACCTCCATCCCTGACCCGACGCTCGAGCCCAACCTCGAAGCCACCTCGGGCCGGGGGCTGTTCCTCATCAAGGCCTACATGGCCGAAGTGACCTACAGCCCCAAAGGCAACCGGGTCGACATGGTCTACCGCAACCCCACCGCGTGACCGATCCGGCCGCACGCGCTTGCCTTGCGGGCCCACTCCACAACAATCAGCCATGAGCGCCACCGAATCGACCGTGCAGGGTCCCGCACTTCCGGAAGCCCGCATGCACCTCTCACCCGTCCACACCCCGGCGATCGGGACCGTGGTCTCCAACGAGAAGTGCACCGCATCCTCCAAGGCCGCGGGCGTCGTCCGGCATGTCGCGATCGACGTCTCCGGCACACCGCTCGAAGGCTCATTCCTCGCGGGCCAGTCGTTCGGCGTGATCCCCCCCGGCACCGACGCGAAGGGCCTTCCCAACAAGGTGCGGCTCTACTCCATCGCCAGCCCCACCGCAGGCGAAGACGGCGCGGGCAAGGTCCTCGCCACCACCGTCAAGCGCCTCATCGACGAACACTGGGAAACCGGCAAGCTCTTCGTCGGCGTCGCCTCCAACTACCTCTGCGACCTCAAGCCCGGCGACAAGGTCACGCTCTCCGGCCCCAACGGCAAGCGGTTCCTGCTGCCCAAGGCGCCCGATCAGCACGACTACGCCTTCTTCGCCACCGGCACCGGCATCGCACCGTTCCGGGGCATGATCATGGAACTGCTCGCGAAGAAGGTCCCCTCCCGCATCGTGCTCGTCATGGGCTCGCCCTACGCGACCGACCTCCTCTACCACAAGGAGTTCACGGCCCTCGCGGCACAGAACCCCAACTTCACCTACCTCACCGCCATCAGCCGCGAACGCCAGGCCGACGGCGCACCGCCCATGTACGTCCAGGACCGGATCACCGCGAGCCCCGCGGCCCTCATGCCGATCCTCGAAAGCGATCGGGGTCTGGTCTACGTCTGCGGAATCGCGGGCATGGAGCTGGGAATCTTCCAGAAGATGGCGACCACACTCCAGCCCGCCGCGCTCTCCCGCTTCCTCGCGGTCGATGAAGCGGCGATGGCCGACATCAAGGGCTGGGAGCGGAAGATGATCAACAAGGCGATCCGGCCCACGCGCCGGATGTTCCTCGAGGTGTACTGAACCTCGCCGGGGACCGCGAAGCTTGGCGGCTGGGTGTGGGCGGCGGGGCGCCGGGCCCATACACTGCCCGCTATGAGTCTCCTCGTCACCGGAACTATCGGGATCGACACGATCATCACGCCAACCGGACGCGCCGAAGGCGTGCTCGGCGGGAGCTGCACCTACTTCGCGGCGGCCGCGAGCTACTTCGGGCCGGTCCGGGTGGTGGCGGCGGTCGGGGACGATTTCCCGGCCGAGATGCGGGGCGTGCTCGGGGGCTTCAAGGGAATCGACCTCACGGGCCTGAACGTCCGCAACGGGAGCAAGACGTTCCGCTGGGGCGGGAAGTACCACCAGAACATGAACAGCCGCGAGACGCTCTTCACGGAGCTCGGGGTCCTGCTGGAAGCACCGCCGGAAGTGCCGGCGGGGTTCGCGGACTCGAAGTTCGTGTTCCTCGCGAACATGCACCCGGGTGTGCAGGCGACGATGCTCGCGAAGGCAAAGAACCGGGTGCTGAGCGTGGCCGACACCATGGACCTGTGGATCAACACGGCCCGCGATCACCTGCTGGTTCTGCTCCGCCAGGTCGATGGCCTCGTGCTGAACTACGACGAAGCCGAACTGCTGACGGGCAAGACCAACAGCGTCACCGCCGGTCGCCACATTCTGGAAA
>JBIKMF010000150.1:0-9056 GCA_044359425.1 Phycisphaerales bacterium | reverse complement strand
GAGTCTCGCTCGAACTCGGCGGCAAGAACCCCTTCATCGTCTTCGAAGACGCCGACTTCACCAAAGCCGCCGACACCGCGGCACGCGCGGCATTCTCCAACCAGGGCCAGATCTGCCTCTGCGGCTCGCGCGTGCTCGTGCACGAATCCCGTTTCAAAGACTTCGTCGCCTCGCTCGCCGATCGCGCCCGCGCGCTGCGCGTCGGTGATCCGCTCGAAGCAACCACGCAGCAAGGCGCCCTGACCAGCCGCCCCCACTTCGAGAAAGTCGCGTCGATGGTCAAGACCGCGAAGGACCTCGGCGGCGTGATCCACTCCGGCGGCGAGCCGGTGAGCGCATCCGAGTTGCCCGACCGTTGCCACGGCGGCTTCTTCTACCGGCCGACCGTGATCAGCGGCCTCGACCCCGCGTGCAGCGTGGAACAGGAAGAGATCTTCGGCCCCGTCGTGACAGTCCAGCCCTTCAAGGACGAAGCCCACGCGATCGCGCTCGCCAACGGCACCAAGTACGGCCTCTCCGCGACGATCTTCACGAACGACGTGACGCGGGCCCACCGCGTCGCCGCGGCGGTGGACGCGGGCGTGGTGTGGGTGAACTGCTGGCTCGTCCGCGACCTCCGCACCCCCTTCGGCGGCTCTCGCGCCAGCGGCGTGGGGCGCGAGGGCGGCACCGAGGCCACGAAGTTCTTCACCGAACCCAAGAACATCTGCGTCAGCATGTAGAACAAAGTCAGGAGCAGCGATGAGCGAGCGGATCGACAGCGCAAAGGCGGCAGAACCGGTAGGCCCCTACCCGCACGCCCGGCGCGTGGGCAACCTCCTCTTCCTCGCGGGCGTCGGCCCCCGCCAGCGCGGCAGCAAAGACATCCCCGGCGCGAAGGTAGACGCCACCGGCGCACTCATCGACTACGACATCGAAGCCGAGATGCGCTCCTGCTTCGCGAACGTCAAAGCGATCCTCGAAGAGTGCGGCAGCCGCTGGGAGAACATGGTGGACATCACCGTGTTCCTCATCAACATGAAGCGCGACTGGACCACGTACAACCGCGTCTACGCCGAGTTCTTCCCCCCCGGCCCCAACCAACCGGCGCGGACAACCTGCGAGATCAGTGCACTGCCGCAGGGCGGCAACACCCCGATCCACTTCGAGGTGAAGGTCATCGCGACGGTGTAGAACCCACCGACTCGAGTCCCCTCAACACCGCCCGCACCGGGCTCCCGTCAAACCCGATCAGCTTCAACGGCAGCGCAATCAACTCGTACTCGCCCGGCTCCACCTTCGAGAGGTCCAGCCCTTCAAGGATCGAGATGTCGTGGCGCAGGATCGCGTTGTGCGCTTCCAGGTCCTTCGACGAGAACAGATCCACGCTCGGTGCATCCACCCCGATCGTGATCACGCCCCGCGCGGCCAGCGCATCAACCAGTTCCACGCTCAGCCCCGCGAAGTCGTTGTTCCAGTTCTGGAAATCGGGAAACGTCCCAGTGCGGATCAGCACGCGCGGGTGCACAATACTCTCGATCGCCACGCCCAGATCCGCCGGCTTCACCCGCACGCCGCGCAAGGTCCTCGCGTGCACCACCTGGCACGCGCCGACGTACGGCGTCAGCGTCCGCTCGCCGATCCCCGGCTCGTTCTTCCCGTAGTGATTCGGCCCATCCGCGTGCGCACCCAGATGCACCGTCGTCCGCAGCGTGCTCAGCGTGATGTTTGCCCCCTGCTTCATATCACAGAGCACCTCGCGCGTGATCGGCGTATCACCCGGCCACACGCCCATCTTCTCCGTGATCGACGGCGTGATATCAATGACCGGCCGCTCCACCGCCGCGCCGCGCCCGCCCAAGATCTCCCCCGCCCGCTTCACCACCGCCGCGTGCCACAGGTCGTTGCCGAGTTCCTGCAGCCTCGCCGCGGGGATCTCCGCCACCAGCCGGTCGATCACCACATCCAACTCTCGCCCGCGCCGCTGCGCCTCCGTATATGGCACCGTCGAGAAGCTCACCAGGTTGTACTGCGGAAAGACGCGGTCCAGGTACGCGTGGTGCACCGTCTGCTCGACCTTCTTCCGATACAAGAACGCGGGCGACCCCACCTTGTCCCGCATCTCGATGAAGTTCGCCAGCGCCATCTCCGCGATCGCGTCCGCGTTGGGCTTCCGCACCGCCTCGAACTTCCGCAGCGCGCTCAGCCGATCGCCGGGAAACTCCGCGAGGCACCTCGACAACTCCAGGCAATCCTCGAACGCGGCGTTCATCCCCTGCCCATAGAACGGCACGATCGCGTGCGCGGCATCACCCAGGATGCACACCTTGTCCTGGTAATGCCACGGATAGCTCCGCACCGTCACCAGCGAGCCCGTCGGATTCTTGAAGTAATCCTCCGCCAGCCCCGGCATCAGCGGCACCGCGTCGTTGTACGCACCCTCAAAGAACGCCCCGACCTCCTCGCGCGTCCTGAGCCCCTCGAAGCTGTGCTCCCCCTCGAACGGCCAGAACAGCGTGCACGTGAACGACTTGTCCCGGTTCGGCAGCGCGATCATCATCGACCCGCCCCGCGGCCAGATGTGCAGCGCGTTCGGATCCATCGCGAACTCCCCGTTCTTCGCGGGGATGTGCAGCTCCTTGTACCCGTGCCGCAGCCAGCTCTGGCTGTACTCGTAGCGGTCCGTCTTCTGCAACCGCCCGCGCACCGGGCTGAACGCGCCGTCCGCGCCGAGGATCAAATCCGCCTCCACACGCACCGTGCCCGTCGGCGTCTGAAACACCGCCGCGGGCGCGTCGATATCGATGTCCAGGCACGCGCGATCAAAGAAGATCTCGACGTTCTTGTACGCCGCCGCGGCGTTCAGCAGCGCGAGATTCAACCCGCCGCGCGACACCGAGTTGATCGCGTCCTTCGGATCATGGCTGTACGGCTGGAAGATCGGCGCACTGCCGTGCGCAAGCGGGTGAATCATCCGCCCGCGCATCGGGATCGCCTCGGTATTCATCACCATCTCGGCGAGCCCCGCGCCCGCGAGGCCGGTGATGCCGCGGATCGAGAGCGCAAGGTTGATCGACCGCCCGCCCGCGTACCCCTGGGCGCGCGGGTCCGCGCGCCTTTCGTGCATCGTCACGCGGTACCCGGCCCGCGCGAGGTAGCAGGCCATCAGCGAGCCCGCAAGGCCCGCGCCGACGATCATCACATGCGTGCATTCGGGGGTCTTCATGGGTGCTCACCGGAAAACGTCGTTCAGCGTGCGCGCCAGCCGCCACGCGTCGTGGAACGAGTTGTACAAGGGGGCGGGCGCAACGCGGATCACGTTGGGCTCGCGGAAATCGCAGAACACGCCGCGCTCGTGCAGCGTGCGGCTCGTCTCGCGCGTGGCGCCCTGCACCACGAGCGACAACTGCGAGCCCCGGGCCTCGACGTCGCCCGGCGTGAGAATCGTGATCTTCGCAGCAACGGGCGAACTCTTGATCAAGTGCTCGAGGTACGACGTCAGCACCCGCGACTTCGCCCGCAGCGCACCCATCGTCGCGCGATCGAAAAGCTCCAGCGACACCCGCAGCGGCGCCAGCGCCATCACCGGCGGGTTGCTCAGCTGCCACGCGTCCGCCGACTCCACCGGCTCAAAGTCCGGCCCCATCCTGAACCGCGTCTTCGGATCATTCCCCCACCACCCCGCGAAGCGAGGCAGCGTCTTGTCCGCCAGATGCCGCTCGTGCACGAACGCCCCAGCCACCGCGCCCGGGCCCGAGTTCAGATACTTGTACGAGCACCACGCCGCGAAATCGCAGCCCCAGTCGTGCAGCTTCAGGTGAATGTTCCCCGCGGCATGCGCAAGATCCCACCCCGCCACAATCCCCTTCGCCTGCGCGTGCTTGGTAATCGTCGGGATATCAAAGAACTGACCCGTCAGGTAGTTCACCCCGCCGAGCATGATCAGCGCCGTCGACGCCGCGTGCGTGTCGATCGCCTTCAGAATGTCCTCCGTCCGCAGCGTGTGCTCACCCTCGCGCGGCTTAAGTCTCACCAGCGCATCCCCCGCGTGAAACCCCGCGTGCTTCTGGTGGAACGCGATCTGGCTCTTCACCGCATACGAATCGCTCGGAAACGCCGTGTCCTCGATGATGATCTTGTACCGCTCACACGTCGGCCGGTAGAACGACACCATCAGCAGGTGCAGGTTCGTCGTGAGCGAGTTCATCGCCACGACCTCCTTCGGCATCGCCCCCACCACGCCCGCGAGCGTCGCTCGCACCTCTTCGTGATACGGCAACCACGGGTGCTTCGCGGCGAAGTGTCCCTCGACGCCCAATGTGGCCCAGTCGCTCAGTTCCTGCTCCAGCGCCGCGCGCGTCGCCTTGGGTTGCAGCCCGAGCGAGTTGCCCACGAAGTACAGCGGCTCCCCGCTCGCGCACGCGGGGAAGTGAAACTGCTCGCGGAACGCGCGGAGCGGGTCCGAGGCGTCCTGTGCGCGGGCGAACTGCTCGTCGAGCGGGAACGCGGGGGTCGTCATGGCTCAGTGAACTCCCGTCTGTGCTTCGAGACCGAGGAACCGCATCGCGGTGCCGCGGAGCATCATGTCTGCGTGCGTCGGGTTGATCTCGGCGTGCATGGAACGAATCAACTCGCCCGGGTGCTCTTCGCCGAGAGGGAACGGATAGTCAGACCCCAGCGCGATGCGGTCCGCGCCGAACTGCCCGAGCAACAGCCGCAGCGCATCCGGGCTGTGCACCAGCGAATCGACGTAAAACCTCGCAGCACGCCCGGGTGCGGCGATGTACTCGCGCGGATCGCGCGAATCCGCCGGGAAGAGATCCGGCCGGCACGCACGCCCGTGCGCAACCCGCCCGATCGTCCCCGGAAAGCTCCCCCCGCCGTGCGCAAAGCACACCCGCAGCTTCGGGAACCTGTCGAACACGCCGCCGAAGATCATCGAGCAGATCGCGATCGTGGTCTCCGCGGGCATCCCCACCAGCCACGGCATCCAGTAGTGCGCCATGCGGTTCACGTGCTCGCTCGAACCCGCGTCCTTCTTGTGCTGACCGAACTGAAGCATCTCCCACGGATGCACGAAAACGCACGCGCCCATCGCCTCCGCTGCGCCGAAGACCTCGAGCACCGACGCATCATCCAGGTTCACGCCGTTCACGTTCGTCCCAATCTGCACGCCCGGCAGCTTCAGCTCGTTCACGCACCGCTCGAGCTCGCGCACCGCAACCGCGGCATCCTGCATCGGGATCGTCCCCAGCCCCGCGAACCTCGCAGGATGGTCACGCGCGATCGCCGCGATATGGTCGTTCAGCAGCCGCGAGAGGTCCAGCGCATCCCGCGTCTTCGCCCAGTAGCTGAACATCACGGGCACCGTCGAGAGCACCTGCATCCCGATGCCCGCCGCGTCCATATCACGCAGCCGCGCCGTAGGGTCCCAGCAGTTCGCCGCGATATCCCTGAAGCTCGTCCGCGAGCCGTCCGCCTCGCTGCGTTTCATGCACGCACAGCCCGGCGTGTGGTGGGCCAGTTCGATCCACCCCGAGTAGCCACTCCGCGCGGTCCAGTCGGGCCAACGCTCGGGAAGAATGTGGGTATGGAGGTCAACCGGGCCGTGCACGGGATGAGGGTAGCGGTGCCGCGGCTTAGCGACGCGCCTTGGCCTTCGGTGTCTTCTTTGCCGCGGCCTTCTTCTTGGGGGCAGGCTTGGCCTTGGGCTTCGACTTGGCCGCAGGCTTGATCTTGCCCTTCGAGAGTTCGATCGCGCCCGCACGCTCGATCACGTGCCCACACTTGCACGTGCGGTTCTCAACCGGTCCGCCCCAAAACCCTTCCATGATGATCTTGAGGTCCTCGTCGATCTTGCGAAGCACCCAGCGGGCCTCGTGCACCAGTTCGTCGCACTTCGGGCAGTACCAGCGAAGGCCGTCCTTCTGGGGATTTCCGTGCTCGTCGAAGCCGCGGGGGAACTCCATGATCAGACCGACCGTTCCAGCGGGCCGCTGCGGGCGGTGCGGGACCCAGCGAGGCAGAAGGAACAACTCGCCTTCCTTGATGACCACATCGTGCGCCTTGCTCCCATCCAACGGGCGAACGCGGACCGCAATATCGCCCTCAAGCTGATAGAACAGCTCCTCGGTGGGGTTGACGTGATAATCGTTGCGCGTGTTCGGGCCACCAGAAACGAAGACGATCACGTCCAGCGCTTCGTTCATCAACTGCTTGTTGCTCACCGGCGGGAGCAGGTTCTTCTTGTTCTGCTTGATCCACTTGGCGAGGTTGAGCTTGGGGTAATCGGCCATGGGGAGTTTCCTTGTGCGAGGGCGGGGGGTGGAATCGCCACCCCGAAGTCCAGTATACATCCGCGAGGGAGCGGTTACACTCGGGAACGGAGTCAAAGCATGGAATCCGAGGGCAATCAGCAACGACCACCGGCGGGAGACGTAACCCTGTTGCTCGAAGCCGCGCGGGAAGGAGCCTCCGGCGCGCAGGAGCGGCTGCTGGAGCTCGTCTACGAGGAGCTCAAACGAATCGCCGCCGGGCAGATGAAGGGGGAGCGTGGGGACCACACGCTCGGGGCCACCGCGCTCGTAAGCGAGTCCTACCTCCGGCTCTTCCGGGGGGTCGGGGGTGAAGCCGCGGCAGGGGGCACATTACCCTACGGCCATCGGCGGGCGTTCTACCAGGCAGCATCCACCGCGATGCGCCGCATCCTCGTCGATCACGCACGCAGCCGCGGCGCGGTAAAGCGGGGTGGCCCAAAGCGGGGAGTCGACATCGACGTCGGGTCGTTCTCCGCGACCATGGGCGTAGATCCCGCAGATTTGTTGTCCCTCGACGACGCCCTCATCCGCCTTGAAGGTGAGGACGAGCGGGCCGCAACCGTGGTCCGCCTTCGTTTCTACGGCGGCCGGCAACTCGAGGAAGTCGCCGAGTTGCTCGGGGTCAACGTGCGCACCGTCAAGCGAGACTGGGAGTTCGCCCGGGCGCGGCTTCAGGAACTGATCGAGAGTGATGCGTGATGAACGACTCAACGAACACCTCCGGCAGTGGATCGCACGACGCGGGGGTGCGTGAGTCGGTGAAGGACGTCTTCGCCCGCGTGCTGGAATGCCGCGAGGCTTCGGATATCGAGGGGGCGAGCGAGGAGTTGGCGAAGGCGGGGCTCGAGGTTCGCGCGCAGGTGGAGCGGTTGCTCGCGGCCCACAAGCGCGCGGAAGGGTTGCTGCACGAAGTAGGGCCGGTGGACGCGGGTCTTCGGATCTCGGGGTACGACGTCGGCGCGGAGATCGGTCGCGGCGGCTTCGGCGTCGTATACGAAGGCCGCCAGCGCGTGCCGGTCGATCGACCGGTCGCGCTCAAGGTGCTGAAGGTCGAGCGGTCGACGCCGCAGGTGTTGGCGCGGTTTCGCGAGGAAGCGCGGGTGCTCGGGCGGCTGGACCATCCGAACATCGCGAGGATCCTGGATGCGGGACTGGACTCCGGGCAACGCCCATACGTGGCGTTGGAGTTGGTGCGCGGTGTGCCGCTGCTGCGGTACTGCGTCGAGCGTGGAGTGGGGCTGAGGGCGCGGGTGGAGTTGATGGCGCAGGTCTGCCGCGCCGTACACCACGCGCACCAGCGCGCGGTGATCCATCGGGATCTGAAGCCCGCGAACATCCTCGTGGAGGACACCGAACACGGTCCGCGGGCGCGGGTGATCGACTTCGGAATCGCGAAGATCGTCGAAGAAAGCGATGAGGAAGGACTCACGCGTGCGGGTTCGCGGCTGGGCACGCCCCGCTACATGAGTCCGGAGCAACATCGCGCAGGAGAGATGGCGGATGTGCGGAGCGACGTGTACTCGCTGGGCGCGGTGATGTGCGAGGTCTTGGCGGGCGCGTTGCCGATGGAGGCGGGGTCGATGAGACCGAGCGCGCTGTCGAGGCCAGAGCAGGCCGGCATGCCGCGCGGGGATTTGGAGGGGGATCTGGACGCAATCGTGGCGCGGGCAACAGCGCCGGAGCCGGATGATCGGTACGGATCGGCGGCGGCAATGGGGCAGGACCTCGAGCGATACCTGGCGGGAATGCCGGTTGCCGCGGCCGGGTTGAGCCGGTGGTATGTGTTGCGGAAGTTCGTGCTGCGGCATCGGTGGGCCACGGCGTGTGGAGTGGTGGCGGCGGTGTCCCTCGTGAGCGGCGCGGTGGTGGCGGGGATCGCGGCGCGGGAGTGGGCCCGCGAGCGGGATCGGTCAGAGCGCATGGTGGGGTTTGTGCTCGAGGACATGATCGACGGGCTCGACCCGGACAAAACCGGCGGAAAGCAGGCCTCGCTGCAGGAAGCGCTCCGGACTGGCGCGGTGCGGGCGGGTGAGCGGCTCGGCAGCGATGCGGAGTTGGTGATGGAGACGCTGGAACGGATCGGGCGCGCGCAGATCACGCTGACGGATCACCTCGGCGCAGCGTTGACGTTCGAGCGGGCGGCGCAGGTGGCGAGCAAGTCGCTCGGAGCCGAGGCCGAGCGGACGCTGTGGTTCGAGTACTGGTGGCAGAAGAGCGCGTGGCGCGGCGGGATCACCGATGGGCGCAAGCAGGCCTTTGGTTCGCTGCGCGAACGAGTGGTAGCCGTGCTGGGTCCGCGGCACCCCCTGTCGCTGCAAGTTCGGACGGACGCGTCCCACATCGTCGGAGGTGCGGGATGGTTGGATGAGCTCCGCGCGGTGGAACGGGAGTGGGAAGCGATCGGGATGGGCGGAACCCGCGAGCACGTCGAGACGCTGGGAACACTGGGGCAGGCGCTCAGGCAGCTCGAGGATCCGGGAGCGTTGGATGTACTGGAGCGGGCGGCGCGCGTGGCGACGGACGGGTTAGGAGCGGAGCATTCACTGGCGGTGATGCACCGCCTGGCGCTGGCCCGCGGGCTGGAGGCTGCCGAAGAGGACGAGCGTGCAGAACCCGTCTTGCGTGAGGTGATGGAAACGGCGGCCCGCGTGCAGGGCGACGCGAGCGTGACGCGGCGGGTGGCGATGCAGTTGCTGGCGGAAGTGCTCGGAAGGCGCGGCGCATACGAGGAGGCCAAGCGACTCGCGGCGGAACACCTTG
>JBIKMF010000149.1:0-9082 GCA_044359425.1 Phycisphaerales bacterium | reverse complement strand
TTTCGCTGATCGAGTTTCTGGTTGAGCATGATCCGCCGCTGGTGGTGATGGAGCGGCTTTCGTCGACGCTGGCGCGCGGGATCAAGGAGGCGGAGGACCATCGCGTGTCCCCTCGTGAACTCGCCACGCTCGGCCTTGGTGCGTTGGCGGCGCTCGAGTACATGCACGGTTTTGGCTGGGTTCACCGGGATGTGAAGCCGGGCAACATCGCGTGGGTTTCGGAGGGGGAGCGGGGGACCGCGAAGCTGTTGGACCTTGGGCTCTCGAAGACGTGGTGCGGTGCGGATGCGGCGCCGCGGAGGTTTGTGGGCACGGGGCGGTACGCGTCGCTGCGGGTGCTTCGCGGGGGGCTGCCCTCGCCGATCGATGATCTGTGGGGGTTGTTTCATTCGCTGGTGCACGGAGCGACGGGTGGGCTGCCGTGGGAGGGGTTGGATGTGCGGGAGGAGATTGCCGCGAGTCATGAGGTGAACGCGGGGGCGTGGGCGGGGGTTCATCCGGTGTTTGGGCGGATGCACGGCGTGCTCGCGGGGGCGGCGGGGGAGGTTCCGTACGGGGCGATGAGGGAGTGTCTGCGAGGGCTGTCGGGCGTGGATGGGGGCGCGGTGAGCCCGAAGGGGCGTCGGGTGGGCGCGGAGGAGGCGCGCGGTCCGGGGGCTGCGTTCGAGGCTGCCGCGGCGTGGCGGACTCAGCGGCGGGGTTGATCGTCGGGCTCGTCGTCGGACCAGCCGTGGCTGACGGACTCGTCGGAGTCGGGGAGTTCTTCGATGCTTGAGGCGGAGCTTTCGACGCTGGAGCCGGCTTCGACTTCGCTTGATGGTGGTTCTTCGGAGTTGGGGGAGGACTCATCGGCGGCGCTGCTGGAGAGGCCATCGACGCTGCTGCTGGCCGAACTCGCCGCGCTGCTGCTGGAGAGGCCATCGACGCTGCTGCTGGCCGAACTCGCTGCGCTGCTGCTGGAGAGGCCATCGACGCTGCTGCTGGATGAGCCGGCAGAACTGCTGCTGGAATCTTGTGAAGAGTTGGGCGTAGTCGCAGCGGGTGCTGCCGGGGGTTGTGGGAGGGGGACTTGGCGCCAGAAGTGGAACCACTGGTCGAGGCCCGTGGCGGCTTCGTGGGGGAAGTAGGCGGGGCCGTCGGGGATGGTGCTGGTGCCTTGGAGCGGAGGGCGGGCCGCGGTGGTGGCTTCTTTCAGCGAGCACGCGACGCCCTGTGCGAAGACCTGGAGGAACATGATGTGCTGCTCGAGCTTCCAGAGCGTTTTGAGCATGTTGAAGAAGTGGTAGGCGAGTTCCGAGGCTTCCTTGCAGTTCTTGAAGGCTGGGGGAGTGCCTGACTCGGCGGCCCGTGAGACGATGTGCTCGTAGAGCTTTGCGAACTTGGCTTTGCGGCGGTCGCCCTTCTTGACGTAGTGGTCGATCTTGGCGCCGACGGCCTTGAGTTCATCCTTGAAGAGATCGGTGTTGAGTGCGTCTGGGAGTTGTGAGATGAAGAAGGCGTTGTTCTGCGCGTCGGCCTTTTCGAGCGTGGAGAGCATGACGCGGGCGCGGAGGGGGACGCCGGAGGTGTCGCCGAGGACACCTTCGGTGAGGACCTGCATCTGCTCGCGGGCGCCGATGTTCTCGCGGTAGTGGGAGAAGAGGAGGGCGGTGAGATCCGCCGCGATCTGGCCGAGGCAGGGGACGACGGGTGCGTTCACTGAAGCGCTGAGGATCTTGGCGGCGCTTGGCGCTTGTCCGGAGGCTATCGCGCTCACGGCTTTCTGTGCGGCGTCCCGGGCTGCCTTACGGGTGACGTCTTCGTCGTCGTTGTTGTCGAACAGAGGGTCGAGCGATCCGCTGGTAGCGGCGTTCACGCCCCGGCCGGCGGCCTTGGAGATCGCTTTTTTGACGGCGAGCTTCGCTACCTTGAGTTTCTTTCCGCTCAGTTGTTTGTGGAAGAGCTTGCCGTGGAGCATGTGTGCGGACCGCGAGACGTTCGCGCCTGCCTGGGCGGGGTCCACGGCTTCGGCGTTGTCGAGGGCGCCGGTGGGCTCCGCGGCGGCGGTGAGGTCTCTGGTGGTTTCGTCGTCGAGGTACTCTTCGAGTCCCTTGGCCTGGGCGAGGGAACGAAGGATGCCGAAGCCGCCGTAGCAGCGAGCATCCTTGCATTCGGCGTGGTTGCCGCACAGGTGGGTCTGCTGCATGACGAGCGAGGTCATGTCGTCCCAGCAGGTTGCCACGGTTTCGTGGAGGCGGGCGTGTTCGGCGCGGAAGTTCTTGCACCAGTCGAGGAGGCACGCGTTGTAGTAGGTGAGTTTCTTGATCTTCAGGCGCATGAAGTCGTAGGTTGCGGTCTGACCCTGGACGGTGTTCTGGCGCAGCTTTGTGGCGGCGAAGGGGTGTCTCCACCGCGAGACGTCTTCCTTGTCCTTCTGGTTGCGCTTGAGCCTGTTGTACTTGAACTGCTCGCCGGTCTTCTGCTTTTCGGGCACCTGCCATTCGCGCCAGAGTTCGGTGCGGCCGCCGGCGTTGAAGTAGTTGAGGGCGTCGGTTTGCCGCAGGAAGGCACGCTTCTTGACCTCCTTGGGCGTGAAGGACTTGCCGTTGTAGCGTTCGGCGAAGAGGTTGAGGTCGAACCAGGCTTTCGAGAGGTTGTCGATGATCTTTGCGACGCCGCCGTGTTCGATCATCACGGGGAGGACTGCGCTCGCGGACTTTGAGTCGGGTGCGTCGGGATCGCCGAGTTTCTTCAGGCGCTTTTCCACGCTTCCGGTCGAGCTCTTGTCGAGGGCTTTGTTGCCTGCCTTCTTGAGGATGAACGCACCGGCACCGACGCCGAGCACAACGGCGAGGGTGCCGCCGGAGAGGACGGTGAGTGTGGTGAACGTGGCGGCGGCGACGCTGTAGGCGAGGACCTTTTTGGCGACTCCGGCCTTGCCGCCGGCGGACCAGCTTTTCTCGAAGTAGCTGCGCAGGCCGCTGCGCATGATTTCCATCTTGGATTGTTCGAGGAAGGCGTGGCGGTACTCGGTCTCGATGAGCATGACGGCGCGGTCTTCGTAGCCGATGTCATCGACGCGGAGGCGGCGGACGCCGCGGTGTGTTTCGAGTGCGACCGAGAAGTGCTCCTCGGGATCGATCTGTGGGAGATCCTCGAGTTTGGCGGTCTTGGTCACGTGGTTCCCGGGCTTGTGTTACGGGGGAGGCGTGGGCATGGTATCAGATGGAGTGTGTCTGGGAAGCGTGTGTTGTCGAGAGCACGTCGGATGGTGTACGCGCCGGGTGTTCTTGCATCGGACATAAAGGTGCGTTCTTCGTGGTGCTCGACCCGGGTGCGCGGCGGTGGTTCCGGTAATGGCGTGGCGGGGAGTGCGGTCGGGTTGGTTGCGGTGGTTCGTGTGATGGAGGCGAAGGGAGGGCGATGGAGCGCGGCGGATTGGGGGTAGTAGGGGGTTTCCGGGGGCTATGGTGTGATGTACACTGAGGGCTTCGAACGGAGCACGAGCATGGCGATGCAGTCCGAGGTTGATGGGTGTACGAGCGCGGCGGATCGGTTTCCGAAGCTGGGGGCGTTGATCGCGTACCTGGATTCGCTGAAGGGCCGCGCGGACCTTGGCACTTTGACGAAGCTGCTGAACGGGGTAGAGGTGTCGCGGTGCGACATCGCGCCGTGCTGCGTGTTTGGGACGCGGGGATACAAGCGGAACACGATCACGGAGTCGCCGTGGTACGAGTTGCTGGCGCTGTGCTGGCACTCTGGGGATGTGACGCCGATTCATGATCACCAGGGGGTGTCGTGCGCGTTCCGGGTGATCGAGGGGACGGGGACCGAGATCCGGTTCAAGCCGACGGCGTCGGGGCTTATCTGTCCCGCGGCGACGATCGAGATGAATCCGGGGTATGTGTGTGCCGCGGATGATGCGGACATACATCAGGTGGCGAACATGCAGGCGCCGGGGACGGATCTGATCACGCTGCACATCTATTCGCCACCGATCAAGAAGATGAACACGTACGACTTTGCGTACTCGATCGGGAGGGATGTGGCGGAGCGGTACGCGGTGCAGGCGGCGGGTGAGCAGCCGTGTTGAGGGGGCGGGGGGAGTGACAGAGTGGCGAAGTGGCAAAGTGACAGAGTGACAGAGTGACAGAGTGACAGAGTGGTCGAGTGGTGGGGAAGTGGGGAAGTGGGGTCGTGGGGCTTTGGTGATCGGGGTGATTGGGGACGGTGACGGTTGCGAGCGGAACCGGTACACTTGGGTCATGGCCGACAACCACACCGCGAACGAGATCGACAATTTGTTGCATGAGACCCGGGTGTTCCAGCCGCCGAGCGCGGTGAGCATGGGGTTTTCGAAGTGGCATGTGGATGGGATGGGGGCCTATAAGACGTTGCACGCGCGGAGTGTGGCGGACCCGGAGGGGTTCTGGGGTGAAGAGGCGGCGAAGCTGCGGTGGGTGAAGCCGTGGGCGAAGGTGCTGGAGTGGCAGGCTCCGGATGCGAAGTGGTTTGTGGGTGGGAAGCTGAACGCGTGCGACAACTGCGTGGACCGGCACGTGGACGCGGGGCACGGGGATGAGGTGGCGATTGTGTGGGAGGGGGAGCCGATGGCGGTGGGGGGCGCGCCGGAGATTCGGCGGCTGACGTACCGGGAGTTGCGGGACGAGGCGGCGCGGTGCGGGGAGGCGTTGAAGCGGATGGGGGTTGGGAAGGGGGACGTGGTCACGGTGTACATGCCGATGGTGCCGGAGCTGGCGGTGGCGGTATTGGCGTGTGCGCGGATCGGCGCGGTTCACTCGGTGATTTTCGGCGGGTTTGCGCCGACGGCGATCACGGAGCGGGCGTTTGATGCGCGCAGCCGCGTGATCGTGACGGCGGACGGGGGGTTCCGGCGGGGCGAGGTTGTGCCGCTGGTGCGGAACGTGGCGGAGGCGTGCGAGGCGCTCGATGCGCAGGGGCATCCGATCGAGCACGTGCTGGTGCTGAAGCGGACGGGGCACACGGCGTTGCCGAGCGCGGCGAAGACGCGGTTTCACTGGTGGCACGAGGCGGTGCCGACGACGGGCGCGGGGGCGGCGTGCGAGGCGATGGACAGCGAGGACATGCTGTTCCTGTTGTACACGAGCGGGTCGACGGGGAAGCCGAAGGGGATCGTGCACACGACGGGCGGGTATCTGGCGTACGTGCAGATGACGGCGCGGGTGACGTTCAACCTGACGCCGGGGGCGGGGGAGATTTTCTGGTGCACGGCGGACGTGGGGTGGATCACGGGTCACAGCTACGTGCTGTACGGGCTGCTGATGAACCGCGTGCCGACGCTGATGTACGAGGGGGCGCCGAACTTCCCGGGGAACGATCGGTTCTGGGAGATCATCGAGCGCCACCAGGTGACGCACTTCTACACGGCCCCGACGGCGATTCGTACGTTCATGAAGTGGGGGGATGATCTGCCGGCGCGGCACGACATGGGGTGTCTGCGGGTGCTGGGGAGCGTGGGCGAGCCGATCAATCCCGAGGCGTGGATGTGGTACCACGAGCACATCGGCGGGAAGCGGTGCCCGATCGTGGACACCTACTGGCAGACGGAGACGGGCGGGCACGTGTGCACGCCGCTGCCGGGCGCGATCGCGACGAAGCCCGGGAGCTGCACGGTGCCGATGTTCGGGATCGACGCGGCGATCGTGAATGAGCAGGGCGAGGAGCTCGGCCCGGACCACGGCGGGTTGTTCGTGATCCGCAAGCCGTGGCCTGGGATGCTGCGCGGGGTGTACGGGAACCGCGAGCGGTTCATCAGCAACTACTGGGGTCGCGTGAAGAATCCCAAGACCGGTGAGCCGTACTACTTCTCGGCGGATGGTGCGCGGCGGGATCCTGATGGGTACTTCTGGATCCAGGGGCGCATCGATGACGTGATCAAGGTGTCGGGGCACCTCCTGGGGACGATGGAAGTGGAGAGCGCGCTGGTGAGTCATCACGCGGTGGCGGAGGCGGCGGTGGTGGGGGTTCCGCACGAGATCAAGGGCAACGCGATCGTGGCGTTCGTCACGCTGAAGCCGGTGTGGTTGCGGGAGAACGGGCGAGAGCCCGACGAGGGGCTCAAGAAGGAACTCGCGGTGCACGTGGCGAAGGAAGTCGGCGCGCTGGCGAGGCCGGAGCAGATTCGTTTTGCCGACGGTTTGCCCAAGACCCGAAGCGGGAAGATCATGCGGCGGTTGTTGCGGGACGTGGCGGCGGGGGTGGAGAAGATCACGCAGGACACGACGACGCTGGAGGACTTCACGGTGGTCGCGAAACTGAGGAACGACGAGGAGTAACGGCGGCGGCCGTGGGCGCGTGAAGAACGAAGAAGGACAACAAGGTCCCTCGGGGACGGGCGGCAACGCGAGCTTGGGCGCGTGGGTGTCCGGGGTGGCGTCGCCGCGCGAGGTGGGCAGTTACGCGCTCGGGAAGAAGATCGGCGAGGGCGGGATGGGGATCGTGCTTGAGGCGACGCACAAGCTGACCGGGCAGCGTGCGGCGGTGAAGATGCTCCGCGGCGTGACGCTGGCGTCGGATGTGGCGGCGCGGTTCGCCAACGAGTCGAAGGTGCTGGCGAGGCTGCAGCACCCGTGCATCGCTGGGTTGTACGACGCCGGGTCGTGCATCGATCCGGTGACGGCGGATCGTGTGCCGTACTTCGCGATGGAGTACATCGAGGACGGGCGGCCGATCACGCGGTACTGCGAGGAGGAGGGGCTCACGGTGCCGGAGCGGCTGGGCCTGTTCGTGGTGGTATGCGACGCGGTTCAGCACGGGCACTCGCGGGCGGTGATCCACAGGGATCTGAAGCCGGCGAACATTCTCGTTGGTCCGCAGGGGCTGCCGAAGCTGATTGACTTCGGTATCTCGCGGACGCTCGAGGAGAGCGGGGCCGCGCGGGAGATGATGACCGGCACGGGGCAGGTGCTCGGGACGCCGCAGTACATGAGCCCGGAGCAGATCGCCGGCGATCAAGAGCTGGTGGATGTGAGGACGGACGTGTACTCGCTGGGCGTGTTGCTGTACGAGCTGATCACCGGCTCTGTGCCGTACTCGCTCGAAGGCAAGGGGATCGTCGCGTCGATCGCGATCGTGAAGGACGCCCCGCCGCCTCGGCTGCGCGGGACCGGCTTGGCGCGAGAGGTGGATCTTGAGGCTGTGGTTCAGAAGGCCATGGCGAAGGACCTCGCGGATCGGTACGCGAGTGCCGCGGAGCTGGCGAAGGACCTGCGCAGGTACCTCGCGGATGAGCCGGTCGAGGCGAGGGAGTACAGCCGGACAGCGGAGCTGGTCAACGGGCTGCGTCGGTTGCTGCGGCGGAACCGGGTGATCGCGGGCGCGGCGGTAATGCTGGTGGCGGTGGTGGGCACGAGTTGGGTTGAGGGGGAGTTGCGAAGCCGCGTGTTCTGGTCGAATGCGATCATGGTGTACGACTCGATGGTGGCGCGGCTGGTGAGCGCGGCGCCGCCTGATTTGTCGAGGATCCGGCTGATCGTGGGGGACTCGGACCGCCGGCCGCAGGAGGCCGAGGCCAACGGCGAGCCCATGGAGGACGAGGAGGACCTGCGATCGGCCCGGCCGATGGTCGCGAAGGTTGCGGCGGACGTTGCCGAGGCCGGGGCCCTTGTAGCGATCCTCGACTACTTCTTCATGGCGGACACTCCCTGGGACGCGAAGGCGGTGGAGCACCTGAGGCGGGCGGTTGGGGCGGGTATGCCGGTGGTGATCGGCGACCCGCACTGGCACGCGGATACTGAGGCTCTGATCTCGCGGGCGGTCGTTTCCGTTCCGGGCGTGTACCGCGGCGCGGTTTCGTACCTGCGGGCTCCGTCGGAATGGGTTGATTCGATTGCGACGTACAGCGAGTGCGAACAGGTCATCTTCCCGAGTGCGGGGCTGGCGAGGGGTTCGGTGGCGCTGACGGCGTATGCGCTCATGCAGCACGGGCCGATCGACGCCGCGATGCCACCGGGGCTCTCCTTCTCTCCGACGCCGGCGAAGGTGAGCATCGACCTGGGAGTTTCGAGCCCGCTGCCGGGTGCCGGGGGTGTGCGGGAGGACGGGGAGCGGAGGGTGGTGGGCACGGTGCCGGTGGACTCGTTTGAGCTGCAGGCGCGAGACCTCGAGCTGACGCGGGCGCGGCGTGGGGAGATGTACGCACGCGCGCGGGTGGACCGTTGGCCGATGGAGGTGTACACGCCGGTGATGCGTACGTACGAACAGTTCGGTGCGATGAATGCGGGTGAGCGGCGTGCGTGGTTGGAGGGCTGCGCGGTGGTGATCGGGGACATCGCGCCTCTCGAGTTCGAGGCGGAGCCGGATGGCAGGGGGGGGTTGGTTGCCGGGTGCGTGGGGCATGCGCAGGCGCTCGCCGAGTTGCTGGCGGGAACCCGCACGATGGACGTCCGGCGGGAGCTGTCTGTGGAGTGGCCGTGGCTCACGTTCGGGGCTGCGTGCGGCATGGGGGGTGCTGTGGTTTTCGGACGTGGGATGCGGGGGCGTGCGGTGGTGCTGCTGGTGGGGTCTGGGATCGTCGCGATCGCGCTTTCCGTCGCTGTTTTCGAGAGCTTTGGGGTGATGGCTTCGCAGTTGACGACGCTGCTCGTGATCGTGGTGACGTTCGGGATTGCGGTGCTCGAACAGAGATTCGCATCTCCCGCGCGCCGGATGGATGGGAGCCGCTCCTTGGTCTTTCTGAACAGCCCGCACACCTCCTGACTTCGGTTCGCGTTTGTGCCCGAGGGGGCGCGGGCGCAGGAGCGAAGGAGCACGGCGATGGCGGGACTTGCGAGCGGAACTCTCCAGAATCACGATCTGAGTTTCGGGGAGAAGGCGACGGGGCGGCTGCTGACGGCGAGCGGGGTCATCAACGGGAAGGCGGAGAGCGGCTCGTTTCTCATCGGGAAGCTGAGCGGGCAAGCATCCTCCGCCGACGCGGTGATCGGCGGGCTTGAGGCCGTGGTCGAACGGGGTGAAGGACCCGGGTATGTGTACTACGTCGGGGCAGTGAGTCCTCATCCGCCGAACAAGCCGCACATACGCACCCCTCGGCTCAAGATCCGGCTCTTGAGCGAGGGCATCG
>JBIKMF010000148.1:0-9088 GCA_044359425.1 Phycisphaerales bacterium | reverse complement strand
CTCAAATCCCAACCATCTCCCGCCCACCCCTCCCCCCCCCAACTTCCCCCCCAACCCCCCTACTATCCCCCCTTACGCAAACATCAGGAGGCGTGCGATGGCCGGGAACAAGGACGGCGAGTTCTGGAACGGTGGAGAGAAGCCCAAGCCGGGTGAGCAAAGTGTCTGGGAGAACGCCCAGAAGGCCAAGTCCCGCGCACAGGCCGATGCCCGTGACCCCGGGGCTGTCGCCGAACGCAAAAAGTCCCGCAAGCTCCGCTTCATCCTCATCTCCGGCGGCGTGGTCGTCGTCGGTGGTGCGCTCCTCCTCGCGCTCGCGCCCACCATCGCCGGTGCAATCGCCCCCGGCATCATCGAGGGCCAGGCCTCCAAGCACATCTCCGGTGAAGCCAAGGTCGCCTCCGTCAGCCTCAGTTGGACCGGCCCACAGCGCATCGAAGGCCTCCAACTCCTCGACAAAGGCAAGGAAGTCGTCGCCGCGTCCCTCTCCGTCGACGCGGGCCTCTTCACCCTCATTCGCGGCAACCTCAACCTCGGTGAAGTCGTCGTCGATCGCGCCTCTGTCAAAATCGTTCGCGAACAGGGCGGCGAGCTGAACCTCCAGCGGCTCCTCGCCTCGCCCAACGCGGCCGCGCCCGGCGCGCCGTCCGGCGGTTCCTCCAGCGGTTCAAAGTCCGAGGCCCGCGTCCCCGAAGGCCTCAAGGCCGCGATCAACGTCAAGAACCTGAAGGTCCAGTACACCGATCGCTCCACCGCCAACGGCGCGGACGTCTCCATCAGCGACCTCGACATCAAGGCCGACATCGAGCCCGGCACCCCGCTCACGCTCAAGGCCAAGGGCAAGGCATCGAACGCCGCGGACCCGTCGCGCAACGGCGGCCTCGCCGCCGACATCAAGATCGAGAAGTGGTCCAAGGAAGACGGCGAACTGACGATCAAGAAGGCCAAGTCCACCTCCACGATCGAGATCTCCGACCTCCCCGTCGCGCTGCTCGAGGCCTTCGTGCCCGCCGCGCCCGGACAACCCGCGCCCGCGCTCGCGAAGGGCCTTGGCGATTCGCTCTCGCTGTCGGTCGACGTGCAGGGCACCATGGGCGACCTCGCCGCGAAGACCATGCTCACCACCGCCGGCGCACGCGCGAGCGCCGACATCAAGTGGGCCGACGGCGCGATCACCGCCGCCGCGCCCATCGAAGCCATGCTCAGCGGCAAGGCGATCTGGGAACTCGTCCCCTCCATCCGCAAGAGCCTCGACGGCCAGGACGCCGCCAAGATCTCCGCGCTCCCCGATGTCACCTTCGGCATCGAAAGCCTCAACCTGCCCTTCGAACAAGGCCAGCCCATCGACCTCCGCGGCGGCGGCGCGAAGATCACGCTCGCCACCACCGCGACCCGCGGCACGCTCAAGCTCGCGCCCGATCGCCCCTCGCAGCCCTTCGAACTCTCGCCGCTCAACGTGACGGTCGACTCCGCGGACCTCGCGAAGGGACTCACCGTCGCCGCGCGGACCGATCTCGCGATCGAAGGCACCCGCGCCGGTGAAGTGACCATCGACGCCACCTGCGGCGGCCTGCTCGACAAGGTCGGCGTCCCCGTCGGCGGCATCCCGCCCGGCCTTCGCGGCTCGGTGCTGGTCCGCAACATCGCGACCGCGATCCTCCAACCCTTCGTGCAGAGCACGGGCATGGATCTCGCCGCGGACATCGGCCCCACGCTCGACGTGCAGGTCACGGCCCAGGCCGACACCACCTCCGGCGACAGCGTTCCTCCGACGGATCTCGTGCTGAAGGTCACGAGCAGAGAACTCACCGCCGACGCGCAGCTCTCGCTCCTGAAGGAAGGGATCGAGACCAAGGCCGACGGCGTGCGCGTGGACATCGCGAGCGCGGGCCGCATCGCGTCACGCTTCGTGAAGCCCGAAACCGGCTGGGCGCTCTCCGCGACCGACGGCGGCAAGGCGACGCTCGTGGTGCGCGGCCTCGCGCTCCCGAAAGCCACCGACGGTTCACGCTACCTGATGGAACAACTCCGCACGCAGACCGTGCTGACGCTCGAGGGCATCACCGCCCGCGCGCTCAACGCCAACTCCGATCCGGTCCGCATCGATCGCCTCAACATCAGCACCGATGCGCAGAACGGCACCGTGCAGCTCGCGGTCCGCGCCGACGCGATGCTCGGCCAGCGCGGTTTCGACGTGCAGTGCTCCGCCGACATCCCCGGGATGATCGTGGCTCCCCGCGCCGTCGAGGGCGGCGGCACGACGTTCCTCGCGGACTTCGCGTCCGTCAAGCCCGTCGGCTCACTCGCGCTCTCCAACGTCCCTGTCGAGATCGCCGGGCTCTTCGCCAAGCCCGCGCCCGAAGGCGAGAAGGCGATGGACCTCCCGTCGCTCCTCAAGGGCACGATGGGACCCACCTTCACCGTCACGGTGAACTCGCAGCCCGTCGAGGGCGGCGCTGGGTACGACTTCGGCGTGAACGCGCAGGCCGAACGCATGACCGCGGGCGTCTCCGCACGCGTGGACAAGACGCAGGTCGCGCTCAAGAGCGCATCGGTGAAGTCGTCGCTCAATGAACAAGCCGTGCAGGCGATCCTGCGCGAGTTCGCGCCCGGCATCACCGGCGCGCCGAAGCTGCTGGGCGTCACGCAGGTTGAGCTGGGCGTGAGCCCGATCACCGTGCCGCTCGACTCAACGTCCAAGCCCGTGTGGCACCAGGCCGGCACCGCGAGCGTGTCGATCGAGGCCAAGGGCCGCACGATCGTCGACGGCCTCCAGATGACCGACGCGCAGGGCGTGTCGAAGCCGCTGGGCCGCGTCGGCGTCGACGGGCTGAAGCTCACGGCGACGAGCCCGATGGCGATCATCATGGGCACGGGCCAACCCGGCGCACGCACAGCGACGGTCACGATGTCCGGCAAGGTCATCGGCCCCGCGGACACGGAGCTGTGCGCACTGGCGATCAACGCGGGCGCGGAGCTTGAAGCCGCGAAGCCCGCCGGACCCGCGACCGTCTCCGTGAAGCTCACCGGCCTCGACACGCGCCAGCTCGAAGGCGTGCTCGGCCAGGACGGCCTGTACTCCGGCGCGCTGGGCGCGCGGGCGAGCCTCGATATCGACGCGAAGCTCACGCCCCCGATCGGCTCGCGCGGCGCGTTCGACGTGAACGCCGCGACCATCGACGTCACCACCAACTTCCAGGCCGCGAACCTCGAGACCAACGGCCCGCTGAAGGCCGTGATCAGCCCGGCATCCATCGCGATCAAGGAGCCCGCGAAGTTCACGCTCCGCGTGGACCCGCAGATCGCCAACACGCTCCTGCAGAGCAAGCCCAAGCCCGGCGAGCCCGCGCCCTCCGCGTCGAGCCAGTTGACGATGACCGCGCCCGCGACGTTCAGCCTCACCATCGACTCCTTCACGCTCCCGCGCACGAAGGACGCCAAGTTCGCCGTCAAGACATCGCTCCAGTCCGCGGGCCTGAACATGCGCGACGGCGACGGCCGCGCCGTCAAGCTCAGTGGTCTCAACATCCGCGCGGCAACCGAGGACGGCAAGGCCTCGCCCCCGCTCACGTTCCTCATCGAGGCCGCCTCCGCGGGCGTCGCCGAGTACACCACGACGCAGCCGCTGCGCCTGATGGGCAAACTCGAGAACGTCATCAACGCGGAGGGCGCGTTCGATGTGAAGAAGGGCACGCTCTCGATGGGCGGTGACCTCAAGGGCATCCCCACGGCGCTGGTCGACGCCTTCGCGAAGAAGGAAGGCATGCTCGTCGACGCGCTCGGCCCCACGGTCGACGTCTTCGTCGAGGCCGAGAAGGTCCCGATGGAAGGCCTGCAGGGCAGGGGCGGCCCGACGATCAAGGTCCGCGCCACCTCGGCCCGCGCGACGGCCAACGTCATCGGCGGCGTGAGCGAGAACGTCTTCACGTCGCAGGGCCCCGTGACGGTGTCGGTCCTCGAAGTGACCAAGGCGCTTGCTGCCCGCTACATCGGCAGCGTGCCCGTCGTGGAGTCCATCGAGAAGCTGCAGTCCCAGCGCCCCGCGACGATCACGGCGAACGACCTGAAGGTGCCCCTGAACAACGACATGTCCAAGCTCAACGGCAAGGTCGTGCTCGACCCGGGCGAGCTCAACTTCCAGATGAGCGAGGGCTTCGGCAAGCTCGTGGGCGACAAGTTCCTCAAGCAGAAGGGCGTGCTGGGCCAGAAGCTTCAGCCGGTGAACGTCGCGTTCACGGACGGCGTGGGCGCGCTGCAGCGGTACGACCTGCCCCTCGGCGAGTTCACGCTCGCCGTCGAGGGCGAAGTCGATCTCGTCCGCGAGCAGGTGGACATCGTGACCTGGATCCCCGCGACACTCCTTGCCGACGAGACCATCGGTTCGCTCGCGGGCCTTCTCCCCGGCGGCTCCAACCCACTCCTCTCGATGGGCGACTTCACCGCGGCGATCCGCGAGTTCGTGCCGATGGTGCCCTACCGCACCAAGGGGCCCATGAACAGCCCCAAGTCCTCCCTCGTGCCCGACGGCCAGTTGCTGCTGCGGGAGTTCGAGCGCAACGGCGGCTGGCAGAAGCTGCTGCAGCGCCTCCTCCAGAAGCGGATCGGCGATCAGTTCAAGCTGCCGGACGGTCTGATCAAGCCCAACGTGCCCAAGACCCCGCCGCCCAAGTAAGCGGCGTGCCTATTCCACCAGTTCCTGCCACGCGTTCACCAGTTCGCGCGTGATCGGGCCCGGTGCGCCCGCGCCGATGGTCCGCCCCTCGACGCGCGTCGCGGGGAGCACGCCCCAGCTGCTGTTGGTGAGGAAGACCTCGTCCGCTTCGAGCACGTCGCTGATCGTGAGCATGCGACGCTCGACGCCGACGTCCATCGCGGTGCACCAGTCCATCACCCAGCGACGGACGATGCCCGGGAGTACCGGGCTCGGCATCACCGCGGGGCCCTGCCTGACCTCGAGCTCTGTGCCCCCCACCGTCGCCGATTGCCCCTCGCCCGCGACCTCGGCCTCTTCGCCGCGCGCGATCGGCGTGAGCAGGCGGCCCTTGCGCGCGAGGAAGACGTTGCTCACGCACCCGCCGCACAGGTGGTTGGAGACCTGCAGCACCAGCGCCTCCGCCGCGCGTTTGCCCGCGGCACGCTGCAGCTCGCGCAGGCGTGCCCAGTAGGAGAGGGTCTTGTGGCCCTGGAGGGGATCGAGCGGGTTGGCCTTGTAGTCGGCGACGGCGAGCAGCACGCCGCGCTCGTACATCTCCGCGGGGTACTCGGTCGCGGGCTGCGCGACGATCATCAGGGTGGGCTGCATGGGCGACGCGGCCCCGGAGCGATCGAGGAGGTTGAGGTCGCCGCCGGTGAGCGTGAGCCGGAGGCGGAACCGGCGCGCGCTGGAGTCCCCCACTGCTTTCGCGAGCGTGCGCTCGCAGGCTTCGGCGAGGGGTGGCACGCGGATGGTCTCGGTGAGCCCGAGTGTGCGCGTGGATTCCGCGAGCCGGCCGAGGTGCTCGTGGAGGTGCAGGATCCGCGGCTGATCGCCGCCGATACCGAGCATCGTCTCGAAGAGCCCGACGCCGTGCTGAAACCCCGCGTCGAACGCGGAGACGCGGGCGTCGTCGCGCCCTACGAAATCACCGTTGAGGAAGACCGTCGCCATGGCCAAGCGTAGGTGAATACGCGCGGCCCTGCGCGGTCAGCGGCTCATGCGGATCACGAGGCGCCAGTCGCCCGCGGCGTCGGTGGAGTTGCCCGCGAGGAACGTGGGGGTGCGGGGCTCGAGGCGCACGTACTGCCAGCCCATCTGATCGCGGAGCGGGCGGCCGCTGGCGTCGAAGAAGGTGTACTGGTACTGGATGCGGGCGAACTGGCCGCCGTCGCTGAGGAGGCGGACGGGGACCTGGACCTTCATGACGGGGCCGTTCTCGACGATCGGCTGGTTGGCGACGACCCAGCCGGCGAGCGCGGGCTCGAGCTCGATCTGCGGCCACTGGTCGCGGCGGACGGTGTCGGGCCCGGCGCCGATGGGGGCCTTGGGGTCGTGGGCGCAGCCGCCGAGTGTGGCGGCGGCGACGGCGATGAGTGCGAGAGCGGACGTCTTCATGGTGTGGCTCCTTGTTCCCCTCGTTGTTCTTCGATGGCGCGACGGAGCGCCTCGGACTTGGGCTGGTATGGCTGGTGGGTTTGGCAGAAGAGGCGTGCGTACCCGGTTGAGCCCGCGAGCGGGCAGACGAGCGAGGTGCCGCCTTCGAGGATGTGCTTGCGGCTTTCGCCGCGCTGGTCTTCGACGGCGAGCGCGATGCCTTCTTCGCGGTAGAGGTTCTCGAGTTCGACGGCGGTCATGTTCTTGAGGCGGCCCTTGGCGTGGTAGCGTGCAATGGTCGCGGCGCTGGGCGTGCGGACGCAGCGGCCGCCCATGATGTAGGGGAGATCGTCGCCGGGGATGTCGGTGGTGGTGCGGTCGTTGGCGTAGACGACTTGGCCGGAGGAGGCCCACGGTGCGCCGGCGGGCGGGATGCGGGCGTAGAGCAGTTGCATGCGCTGGCCTTCGCGCGGGGGCGCGATGGAGGGGAGCATGAGGCGGGTTTCGGGGCGGTTGTCGACCTGCACGCCGATGGTTGTGTCGGGGGCGGTGACGTCGAGCACGCCGACGTATGTGGCGCGGGGGAGGAACTCGTTGTGGCGGGTGTCGGCCTTGGAGGAGGCCTTGAGGAGAAGGCCGGCGAGGGCGGCGCCGGCGCCGACGAGTTTGGCCTCGTCGTCTTCTGCGCCGATGGCGACTGCCGCGCCGCCGACGAGGAGCGCGTTGCCGATGAGGCTCTTGGCGCGGCGGACGTCTTCGAGGTTGTTCCAGCGGTGGTCGCGGGCGAGTTCGGCGACGTCGATGGTGCGTGGGGCGGAGACGCGGGAGGCCTCTGCCTGGGTCCACATGGTGACGGCGGGTGCGCTGCGGCCGACGGACATCCACTCGGCGATTGCGCCGTCGAGACCGCTGGCGACCTTCGTGGGCCCGCGGCCTTCGTCGATCACGACGAGCGTGTTGAAGCGGCCGGAGCGGATCGCGTCGGTGAGTTCGGCGAGCGCGGGTTCGACGTTGGCGGCTTCACGCAGGTAGTCGGAGGCTTCGTCGTCGCGGCCGAGGGCTTTGCTGGATGCGCCGGCGAGGATGTAGCCGAGCGCGAAGTTGGTCTTGACGGCGGCGTAGCCGTTGTCGAGGTAGGCGTCGCTGTTGACGCCGACCTTCTCCTTGTTCGCGGCCCGCTGCGCGAGCTCGGTGGAGCTCATGATGCGCTTGCCCTCACCCTCGTTGAAGTCCTTAAGGAGGAAGAGGGAAGCCTGGGCGGCGGCGCGGGCGTTGTCCCACTCGTTGCGCTGGGCCTTTTGGATCGCGATCGCGGTGTAGGCCATGGCCTGTTCGAAGGGTTCGCCCTTCCAGATGCGGACGCCGTCGCTGATGATCGTGGAGCGGATGGTGCGGTCGGCGTTGAGGCCTTGGGTGCGGAGGAAGGAGAAGGTTTGGTTGGCGACTTCCTCGGCGGCGTCGGGCTGGCCGTCGGCGAGGGTGAGCATGAGGAGGCGGGAGCGGTTGAGGATGTAGTCGTAGTCGCCGAGGTTGCCGCCCTTGCGGACGTCATCCTGGAGCTTCTCGCGTGCACCGCCGTAGCGGCCGACGGCGACGGCCTGTGTGAGCTTGGGGTCGAGTGCGGATGCGCAGCCGCCGAGCGACCCGGCGAGGGTGATGAGCAGTGCCGCCAGGGGCGCGAGCGGGCGCATCAGTCGTATCCCTTTCCGAAGGCGGCGCGCTTGAACTCGAAGATCTCGGTCCAGACGAGCGAGCCGGAGGCGAGGTCGGTGATGCGGTACTCGCAGAGGTAGGCGTCGGTGCGGTGCTTGCCGGCGGCGCGGGTGGCGGAGAGGAAGGTGGCGGACATTTCGTGGGTGGGCTTGCGGTCTTTGGCGAAGTCGTCCTCGAGGTTGCCGCGGTCGATGCCGGCCTGGAGGTGTTCGGCGGGGATGACGAAGCGGAGGTTCTTGTCGCGCGAGAGGGTGAGGATGGGTTGCGAGGCGCGGACGCGTTGCATCATCCACCAGCGGTCGCCCTCCGGGATGATGTCGCTGGTGAGGTTCTCGACCTTGTGGATCGCGACGATCATGGGCGGGGAGTCGGGGGTGCGTTGGGCGAGGAGGTCGCTGGCGCGGAGCTTGTCGGCGACGGCGGCGGTGGTTTCCTCGAGATCAGCGACGCTGATGCGGGTGGACTGCTTGGCGGCGCAACCGAAGACTGCCGCGGCGGCGAGCAGCGCGATGAGTGGGCGTGCGATCATGTTGGGTGCTCAGCGGACCTGTTTGATTTCGTAGGGCGCGCTGCTCCAGACGATGGAGCCGTCGGAGGCGCGGGTGAGTTCCCAGGAGAGCTCGTAGAGGTTGACGCTTTCGGAGTTGCCGCGGGTGATGCGGTACATGGCGCCGTTGAGGAAGAAGGTGCGGTCGGCGTCGAGGGGTTTGCGGCCGGAGCCGACGAGTTCGCGGTCCTGGAGGTTTTCGAGGCGTGCGCGGTTTTCGACGAAGTTGATTCGGGAGCGGATGTAGGAGCTCTGCATGAGCTTCTGGCGGGTGCGGGTGCGGAAGGCTTCGAAGTCGCTGGTGGGGACGATGCCGGTTTTGTTGACGATGTCGCCGAAGACGACGGTGGCGCGGTCGGCGCCGTTGAGTTCGGGGATCTGCTGCATGTCGGCGGCGAGGTGCTGGGCGACCTGGTCGCTGTTTTCGGCGAGGGCGGCGGGGAGGATCTCGCGGCTGTTTCGTTCGGCGGGGGTGGTGTCGTAGACATCGGCGCGGCCGACGGGCTCGCCGCGGGGGGGTTGGGCGCAGCCGGAGAGGAGGGCTGCGGAGAGGAGGGTCGCACCGCCGACGAGGGCACGCGTGTTCATTGAGGCATACTCCGGGGTCGTGCACCCCCCCACTGACGCCGGGGGAGGGTGGGACTCGATGGTTCCGCCGACAGTGTTCGTTGATCGGGCGGGACCGTTGCTAGGAATGGTAGACGATCAGCGGGGAATCGAGTTCCCGGCGATGGATCGTGCGTGGGCGTAGACGGATT